>NZ_QYZY01000079.1:0-9193 GCF_003838035.1 Desulfonatronospira sp. MSAO_Bac3
GAAGAGGTTCTCTCTACTCCTTGGCGTCTTAGCGCCTTGGCGTGATGCCTCTTTTTTTATCTTGAAAGAAGTATCCCACGCAAAGACGCAAAGTCGCGAAGAAGAGGTTCTCTCTACTCCTTGGCGTCTTAGCGCCTTGGCGTGATGCCTCTTTTTTTATCTTGAAAGAAGTATCCCACGCAAAGACGCAAAAGGCGCGAAGAAGAGGTTAAATCTTGCCGGAAGATCCAAGCACATTTTTTATCTTGTGCTGGACCATTTCCTGCACTGCTTCCCTGGCCGGTCCCAGGTACTTGCGGGGATCGAATTCCTGAGGCTTTTCATGAAAGAATTTGCGGATAACCGCGGTCATGGCCAGCCTGATGTCGGTGTCGATATTGATTTTGCATACTCCTGACTTGGCGGCCCGGCGCAGAAAATCCTCTGGAACGCCTTTGGCGTCGGAGACCTGTCCGCCGTAACGGTTGGCCATGTCGATGAACTCCGGTAGTACCGAGGATGCCCCGTGCAGCACCAGGGGGTATCCGGGGAGTCTGGATGAGATCTGTTCCAGGCGGTCAAAGTCCAGGGTAGGTTCGCCCTTGAACTTGTAGGCCCCGTGACTGGTGCCTATGGCAATGGCCAGGGAGTCGCAGCCGGTACGTTCCACGAATTCCACCGCTTCATCCGGGTCGGTGAAGACGTTTTCCGCAGAGCTGACCTCGTCCTCCACACCGGCCAGGCGACCCAGCTCGGCTTCCACCCATACTCCCTGTCCATGGGCGCATTCCACAACCTGCTTTGTCAGGGCTATGTTTTCCTCAAAGGGCAGATGGGAGCCGTCAATCATGACCGAGGTGAAGCCGTCGCTTATTACATCGCGGCAGATCTCGAAGTTCTGACCATGGTCCAGATGCAGGACCACGGGCAGGTCCGATTCCTTGAGGGCGGCCTCCATGAGCTTCATGATGTAGTTTTGTCCGGCATATTTCCGGGCGCCTGCGGATACCTGGAGAATAAGCGGCGACTGCTCGGCTTCTCCGGCCTTCATTATTCCCTGGATGATCTCCATGTTGTTGACGTTGAAGGCGCCGATGGCGTAACCGTCCTGATAAGCCTTGTCGAACATTTCTTTGGGTGATGTCAGGGGCATATGTCCTCCTTAGGGTCTTGGGTGAAAAAAGGTATAGCACTGCATGCAGAGGATATTTGCCGGCTCTGGAAAAAAACCGGGGGCTCTTCTGCAGAACATCCAGCTACATTTGAAAATCAGGGCTGTATATTAACAGATGAGAGGGCCTCTTGCAACTCATCCATGACTTCATGATTGGTGAGTTCAAACTGAAGCGGGGTCAGGGTGATATAGTTTTCGCTGAGCAGGGCCCGGTCGGCTTCAGGGTCCACCCGGTGCATGGGAATTTCTCCGCCCAGCCAGTAATAAGGATTTCCCCTGGGGTCTTCCCGGAGCTGATAAAAATCCCGGTAGACCACGGTGGTCTGCGGACACAGCCTGACTCCCCTGGCTTCGTGTACTTCACAGGCGGGAAAATTCAGATTCAAAACATTTTGATATGGAAGCCTGGTCCAGTCAAAACGCTGGATAAAGGCCTGCACCCAGTGGGCCTGGTGTGAAAGGTCCAGGGGGCGGAAATCATCGATGGATACGGCCAGGGAGGGTACGCCGGCCAGGGCTCCCTCGGTGGCGGCGGATACCGTCCCGGAATAGAGGATATCTATACCTACGTTGGCCCCGTTGTTTATGCCCGAGACGATAAGGTCCGGCTTCTTCTGGAGGTGAAAGTGCATGGCCCATTTTACGCAGTCCACCGGGGTGCCGGAGATGCCCAGTCCCTTGAAATTGTTCTCGCGGATTTTTTTTACTTTTATGGGTGAGAAAATGGTCAGGGAGTGGCCCACAGCGCTTTGTTCGGTCATGGGGGCAACAACGTGCACCTTGTGTCCTGCCCCGGCAAGGGCAGTAAACAGTGCCTTCAATCCCAGGGCGTGTATGCCGTCGTCGTTGGTTAAGAGAATTTCCATTTTTCCGGAGCCTCTGGATACTCTTTTTTGGCCCGGTTGAAACCGGAGTTGAAGGCCTTGATATTTATATCCACGATTTTCTGGGGCAGGATTTCCTTGAGACTCTTGCGTACAGAAGTGGCCCGCATAAATGGGATGAAGTGCGTCAGAGCGCCCAGGGCCACGATGTTCGTGGTCTGCACCAGGCCCACTTTCTGAGCCATGGTGGTGAAGGGCAGTCCCCAGAAAATATTGGTGGGAGTCTGTCCCACCAGGGAAGTGTCCACCAGCAAAAATCCTTCGGTCTTAAGATCTCCGAAATACTTGTTGCAGGCCTCCTGGCTCAGGGAGACAAGAAGATCCAGGCATATTGTCTTGGGGTAACTTATCTTGCCGGTGCTTATGACCAGGTCGCATCGGCTGGCTCCTCCACGGGCTTCCGGTCCGTAGCTCTGGGTCTGGGTGACTTCATAACCGTGATCCAGGGCCAGGGCCTGCCCCATGATGCGGCCCAGGGTGAGTATGCCCTGGCCGCCCAGGCCGGATAAGCGGACCTCAAATCTGTCCAGATGCAGATCGTTTGACATCAGCTTTCTCCTCTGAGGCTTTTGCGCATGCGGGCGTATTTATCTTCCAGCCCTTCGCAGTCCCTTTTTTCAAATATGCCTGTAGCAATGGCCTTTTCCTGTTTTTCCGGGGACAGTTCCCTGTATTTCTCCAGTGGAGTGGAACTTTTCTGCAGCCATTTGTACATGTCCACACAGGTCTTGAATCTGTTTTTGCGTCCATACTGAGTATGGCAGGGGCTTAATATTTCTACAAGTCCGAAACCGGGATGCATGACCGCTTCAGAGATCATGGAGTCCATGGCGGAAGCCTGCATCACTGTAGTGCGGGCCACGAAACTTGCGCCGCAGACCTTGGTCACCCGGGATATGTCGAATTCGTCCTCGAGCTGTCCAAAGGGAGTGGTCGTGGAAAAACTGCCCATAGGTGTGGTGCAGGAGCTCTGCCCTCCGGTCATACCGTATATATGGTTGTTGAGCACCAGGGCGGTGACTCCTATGTTGCGCCTGGCTGCGTGGATGAGGTGATTGCCTCCGATGGACAGGGCATCTCCGTCGCCCATGATCACTATGACCTTGAGCCTGGGATTGGCCAGCTTGATGCCGGTGGCAAAGGTCAGGGCACGTCCGTGGGTGGTGTGTATGGTGTTGAAATCCACGTAAACAGGTATCCTGCCTGAACAGCCTATTCCGGCCACCAGGACCACGTCGTCCTTGGCCAGGCCCATGGAATGTATGGAGCGGATAAGTGAGCCCAGGACAATGCCGTGCCCGCAGCCGGGGCAGAATACATGGGGAAATCTCTTGGAATGCCTGAGATAATTGTGAATCAGCTGGGTTACTTTGGCCATGATTTCAACCTTTTAGTATTTTGCTCAGGATCTGTCCGGGTGTGATGATCTGCCCGTCGACCCGGTTCAGGGTGATGATCTTGCTCTGCGTGGCATTGACGCGCTTGATCTCGCGCGACATCTGGCCCATGTTCATTTCCGGAACCACTACGTTGCTGCATTGCCGCAGCATTTTTTCCACGGCAGGCCTGGGGAAAGGAAACAGTGTCTTGAGCTTGAGCAGTCCGGCCCTGACCCCCCGTTCCCGGGCCTGCTGCACTGCAAGCTCGGCAGATCTGGCCACGCACCCGTAGGCTATAATGCAAATCTCAGCGTCTTGGCACTGGATCTCATCCACCATCTGGATGTCGTAGAAAAACTGGTCTATCTTGCGGAAAAGGCGGTGCATTATGTGCTCCACCTCTCTGGGATTGGAAGTGGGGTAGCCGTGATCGTCGTGGATAAGTCCGGTAACATGATAGCGGTAACCCGCCCCAAGAGGAGGCATGGCAGCAACCCCTCGCATGTTGTCTTCGTAGGGCATGTACCATTCAGGGGGCATGCTGGGGGTAAGCCTGGTGTATATGTTTATATCCTCTGGGTCCGGCAGGCTGATCTTTTCCCTGGTATGAGCGGTGATCTCATCCAGGAGAAGGATCACCGGGGTACGGTATTTTTCAGCATAGTTAAATGCCGTCACCGTCATTCTCAGGCATTCCTGCACATCACTTGCGGACAAAACAATTATGGGATGATCCCCGTGGGTGCCCCACCTGGCCTGCTGCACATCCCCCTGGGCCGGGTTGGTGGGCATCCCGGTGCTTGGGCCGGCCCGCATGACATTGACCAGGACCAGGGGGACCTCGGTAATTGATGCATAGCCTATATGTTCCTGCATAAGGGAAAATCCAGGGCCGGAAGTTGCGGTCATGGCCTTGCGTCCGGCCAGGGATGCTCCGATTACCGCTCCCAGGCCGGCAATCTCATCCTCCATCTGGATGAAAGCTCCACCGCGCAGGTGAGGCAGCCTGGAGGCCATCTCTTCGGCTATTTCAGTGGAAGGGGTGATGGGGTAGCCTGCATAAAAGGTGCAGCCAGCTATCAAAGCGCCTTCCACCACAGCCTCGTTGCCCAGGGCGAATATTTCAGTGGTTTTGTTTTTACGCGATCTGGCGGCCATTTAAAACCTGCCTTTATAATATGTTGCAGAGTTTACGTGGAGTTGCTGTTTCTTATTCTATGCAGCTCTTCCCGGGTAGCCGGGGCTACATCGTCTATGTTGGCCTCAAAGGGTGTACGTTCATCCTTGGGATAGACCATAATGGCGAAATCCGGGCAATGGATCTCACAGAATCCGCAATTGATGCAATCGTCTTCCCTGTCAACACGGACCTTTCCCTGTTTGTCCACGCTCAGGACTTTGTTCGGGCAAAAGGCTGCACATATGCCGCACCCTTTGCACCAGTCCAGAAAGACCTTGACCTTGCTTTCCCCTTTTTTTCTGGTCATAGTTTATCCTTGTTAATCAAGTGCTGTCCTTGTAATATCTTTTCAGTTTGCTTGTTTGAGAGCCCGGCACGGCCATCGGGGTTTTTTAAAAATCACTGCAGCGGCAGGCAGTCCCGGCTCTGCAGGCAGGGCGACGAAGAAAAAGCCGGCGGAATAATGCTCCCGGCTCATATCCCCTGGGATCATTAAAAACGAGCGTCAATCCATACTCCAATGCAAATAATTTGACAACACCATGCAGACAAAAAAATATTTTGTGCAGGATATCCGGGCCGGCCAGCAGATAGACGATACCTTCATGGTCATCAGGGCCAGGCAGGCCCAGGCCAGAAACGGACCCTACTGGCAGCTCACCCTTCAGGACAGGACCGGGGAAATCCAGGCCCGGGTCTGGAACCCCCTGAGCCGGCAGTTCCAGGACATCCCTCAGGAGCAGCTGGTGCGCATACGTGCCTCGTCACAGGTCTTCGGTGACCAGTTGCAGCTCAATATTGATGACATGCACTTTATTGATCAGGATCAAGCCGATCCGGGTCTTTTTCTGCCCGTTTCATGCACACCTCCAGAAGAACTCCACCAGAATCTGATTTTATTTCTGCAGCAGAATGTCTCTTATCCGGGGTGGAAAAAGCTGGTGAAAAAGATTCTGACCCGGGAAGAAATCAAGGAACCCCTTTTAAAGGCCCCGGCAGCCAAAAGCATTCATCATGCCTACATGGGAGGTCTTCTGGAGCATACCCTGAGTGTCTGCCGTATCTGCAACCAGATCTGCGATCTTTACCCGGACCTGGACCGGGATATCCTGCTCTGCGCTGCAGCGCTGCACGACCTGGGCAAGACTATGGAGATCCTGCCCGGAGCCAGCAGGGATTACTCCCATCAGGGCAAGCTTCTGGGACATATATTTCTGGGACTGGACATGATAAATCCTTTTCTGGACAAGGCAAAGGAACTGGATGAAGATCTCATCATGCACTTCAAGCATATAATCATCAGCCATCATGGAGAACTGGAGTTCGGCTCCCCCAAAAGGCCCAAGACCAGGGAAGCTTTTGTGCTGCACTTTGCGGACAACCTTGACGCCAAGATCAAGACCCTGGACCAGGCCCTGGCAGGAGGAGACGAATCTGAAGAATCAGCAGGGACCTGGTCCGACTACCAGAGGTCACTGGGCAGGTTCGTGTTTCAGCCGGCCAGAACCCCCAGGCCGCCGGAATCACCCAGAGAACAGGGGGGCAAAAAGGAAGGACAGTGTTTATTACCTTTGAAGGAATAGAGGGCTGCGGCAAGTCCACTCAGACAGAGCTTCTGCGTGATTATCTTGAGGGCCTGGGGTACAGTGTGCTGGTCACCCTTGAGCCCGGTGGAAGCAGGCTCGGTGTTGAACTGCGCAGGATGCTTCTTTCCCTGGAAAGCGATGATCTGACCAGGGAGGCGGAGCTTTTCCTTTACCTGGCGGACAGGGCACAGCACGTGCACCAGGTAATCCGTCCCGCACTGGAAGCCGGCCGTATTGTCATTTCGGATCGTTTTACCCATTCCACCCTGGCCTACCAGGGGTACGGCCGGGAAATGGGGGTGGATGCCCTGCAGGAAATGAACATTATGGCAGTTGACGGCACTGTACCCGATATTACCTTTCTCCTTGACCTGCCCCCGGAAACAGGTCTGCGCCGGGCCCTTGGCAGAAACATGGAGAAAAACCTCACCAGTTCCGAGGGCCGCTTTGAAGCCGAGGCCCTGGAGTTTCACGTGAGAGTCAGGCAGGGCTACCTGGAACTGGCTTCCCGGAAAAAGGAGAAAATCGTGGTCCTTGATGCCCAGGCCCTTCCGGAGACAGTGTTTCAGGGGGTGGTGGGGAAAGTAAATGAAATTATGAAAATTGATAAAAAATGTGTTGACAACGCAAACTGCAAAGTTTAAATAATTTACTTCACGGGGCGGATAGCTCAGTTGGGAGAGCATCGGCCTTACAAGCCGGGGGTCACAGGTTCGAGCCCTGTTCCGCCCACCATATGCGGGGCCGTAGTTAAGCTGGTTATAACGCCGGCCTGTCACGCCGGAGGCCGCGAGTTCGAGTCTCGTCGGCCCCGCCATCAAAAAAGCAAAGGCCGGGATTTATCCCGGCCTTTTTTTTGTTTTTTTGAAGTTGATTGAAATGCGAAGTGAGCAGGACGTTCAATGGATGCCTCTGCAAAAAGTCAGTCCGGTCGCGCGGACCACGCGAACCACGCGAGGCGCGTGGCAGGAGGTCTGGCAGATAGAAGAGTCAAAGAGTTGACTGTCATGGAAGCAAGTTTCAACTGTCTGGGTTTCGAGTTTATGCCGGCACATTTTTATGGTTGATCCGTGAACCTTCTTCCTTAAATTCATAACCCGTAATCACTAAGCACGGCCCGCGTTCAGAGTTCTCTATGCTGACCTACCTGTTTTATATTTCAATAGTTTTGATTATCACCTTTTTTGTTGTCTATTACTTAAGCGGGATATACTTTAATATCAAAAAAAAGCTGAGATACAGAAAAGATATCAGCTATTTTGAACAAGAAGTCCAAAGACTTGAGGAAAAGTACAACAGCCCTGGTTATTTTCAGTCCTTAGACAGTCAGGATCAAAAAGAATTAAAGGACAGACTGCAAAGATACAGGGAGACCCTGACCGATCTGAAGAATAACCCCTATGCCTGACCATTTATTTTGACCTGTCTTTTTTCCTTCCAGTGCCTTTTCCCATTAGACTGAAGTCCTTTTTCCGGCACAGGTGTCGTAACTCAATAATCCGCATAATTATGTCCGTGTGCTAATAATCCGGCAGTATCTGTTAAACCCTGATTCAGGGGTTATTTCAGTGCGTTATTTTTCCAGAGCAGTCTTGCGGTGAATGGGGGTTGTTTTTTGATTGCGCATGAAATATAAAATTGTAATAGATTGTTTTTTTTGCAGCAAAGCATTGCTGGACGGGTTGATGTTTTTAGTCAGATCTGGTAGCAAAGACACGATGTGTTGAAGTTCTGGATGGTTATTATATATTTTTACTCCAGAATAAACTGAAAAAATATTGATATCAGCAAGGAGGGAATAAGATGGAAGACCATGTGAAACAGGCCCTGGAGATAGTTAAAGCCCAGGCCAGTGTGCGGAACATGACTGAAGAAGAGATCAACTCTATGATCAAGTCATTATCTGAAGGGATACAAAAGGCTTCTCAGGGTGCTGCTGAAGAACAGGTAAGCGAAGAACAGCATCCAGCAGTGGATCCCAAGAAGGCCATCCGGGAGAAGAGTATTATCTGCTTAGAGTGCGGCAAGTCTTTCAAGGTTATCACCAAGAAGCATCTTGCCAAGCACGACATGACCCCTGAAGAGTACAAGGAGAAATGGGGTTATAAAAAGAATCAGTCCCTGGTGGCCAAATCCCTGGCCAGGGAAAGGCGAAAAAAAATGCAGGAGATGGAACTCTGGAAAAAGAGGGAAATCAAGATGCCTGGAAGATAAAGCAAAATCTTATGCTCAAATGCATGCTTTGATACGCCTGTAGAAAGTCTTTTTGCAGGCGTATCTTTTTTCGCCAGGTCTTACAGGGGTAGGCAAAGTCGGGCCGGGTGCTCGTTATTTTTTTCTTTTGCATTGGTCTTCTTCATGTTAAGTAGCTTCTCCTGATGTCGGGCAGTATCTTCCTGCTGCCCTTGATTTTTTCGTTCACCTTCAACTTTGCGGACTACAGGGGGCGGTATGAAGGATACCTTGGTTCATAAGCTTGATTCAGGTGAAGCCAGGATAGGAATAATCGGACTGGGCTATGTGGGACTGCCCCTGGCCCTGCGCTACCTGGCAGTGGGATACAGCGTACTGGGGCTGGATATTGATCCGCATAAAGTGAACAGGCTCATGAAGGGGGAAAGCTTTATCAGGCATATTCCTTCAGAGCCTTTGCAGGAGGGAGTGCAGCAGGGGCGATTCCAGGCCACCACTGATTTTAGCCGGGCCGGTGAGGCAGACGCCCTGATTCTTTGTGTGCCCACCCCCCTGGACAGGCACCGCGAGCCGGACCTGTCCTTTGTTGTAAACTCCCTGGAAGAAGTGCTTCCGGCTATGCGACCCGGGCAAGTGGTCTCCCTGGAGTCCACCACATATCCCGGCACTACTGATGAAGAACTAAGGCCGCGTATCGAGGCGGCGGGATTCAAGACCGGCCGGGATGTATTCCTGGTATATTCTCCGGAGCGAGAAGACCCGGGCAATCCGGCTTTCAATACCAGGAGCATTCCCAAGGTCTGCGGGGGCGTAACCCC
>NZ_QYZY01000080.1:0-1120 GCF_003838035.1 Desulfonatronospira sp. MSAO_Bac3
CCCTGCTGGGAAACGCCTTTGAACTGACCCTGCAGCACACCGGCAGGCCGGTGGTGGGAGTGGTGCCCTACTTGCAGAACTTAGATCTGCCGGACGAGGATTCAGTGGGTTGGAAGGAGGGTATTAAGGACCAGAACGGCCCGGCAGAAGACTGTGTCCGGGTGGGCGTAGCGGATCTGCCCCACATAAGCAATTTCACCGATTTTGACGCCCTGCGTCTGGAACCGGACGTAAACCTGGAAACAGTCCGTTCTCCTCAAGACCTGCAGGGACTGGATGCAGTTATTATCCCCGGCAGCAAAAATGTATTCCAGGACCTGGCCTGGCTGCAGCAGACCGGGCTCAAAGATGCCATATCCAGACTTGGCTTTGAGCAGAAGGTGGAGATAATCGGCATCTGCGGAGGGCTGCAGATGCTTGGCAATGAAATAAGCGACCCCTTTGAGCTGGAATCCCCGGGACAGAAAGTGCAGGCCGCCGCCCTTCTGGATATTTATACGGAAATGGCCCACCAGAAAACCCTGACCCGGGTGGAGGCCACTCATATACAGTCCGGACTCAATGTCCTGGGCTATGAAATCCACCATGGAGTCAGCCGTCTCGGGGGCCGGCCGCTCTTGCGGCTTCCTGACGGGAAAAATGAGGGGATTCTCTCTCAAAGCGGACTGGTCTGGGGTACTTACCTGCATGGAATTTTCGATGCCGACGAATTCAGACGCTGGTTCATCGACAGCCTGCGCAGCCGCAAAGGACTGACGCCCAAAGGGCGTATCTGTTGCATCTACAACCCGGACCAGGCCCTGGACCGCCTGGCTGAGCAGGTCCGATCCAGCCTGGATCTGAAGCTTATCTATAAATGGATGGGGCTCAAGGCATAAGCGGACAAGTCTAAAAAGCAGTTATGAGGCTCAAGGGGTGTCTTTTCTGCAAGTCCTGATTCTGGCCAGTTCCTCGGCGTAGCCATAAATATGCAGGCCTTTGGATGAAGCAAGAATAGGGCCTGGGCTTACACCTTCAATACTGTCCGCCATATATTTCTGAAGCACGGCAATCCCGGCCAGGTTTGCCGGGAAACCTCCCCACAGATCCCAGGACCGGAAATATGGATAAAAAATCAACC
>NZ_QYZY01000081.1:0-20086 GCF_003838035.1 Desulfonatronospira sp. MSAO_Bac3
GGCCAAAAGGTTATCACTCCAGCACTCACTTTTTTCCTGCATTCATGGGTGCCGGAAGAAAGTGAGTGCTGGATGGCTAATGCAATCTGCGGCTTCCGGCCGCTGATTGCTTATCCTGTCATCCTGTTAATCCTGTCTAAGTTTCTTGTTTTTTCTGACAGGCTTTCATCAGTAAGTCGCTAATGCGGGCTGTGCCCGCAACCCAGTTATCGGTTATCTGTTACCCGTAATTACTTCCCGGCACAACCTGTCCACCGCTTCCACCGCTTTAGAATCCCCGGGGAGTTCCAGCAGGGATTGCCCCCGGGCCGTAAAATCCAGAATCATCTCGTCCGCCGGCAGCAGTACGACCGGTTCCAGGCCCTGTTCCTGGACGGTTTTTTTCAGATTGTCAGGAATATTCGAGCTGCTGCGGTTTATCACCAGCCTGCTTTTCTCCACATTCAACTGCAACTCCCTGCTCAGATTCCTGATACGCCCCGCAGTTATAACTCCAACCGGCGTGGGCTCGGATACAATGAGCATTATATCGATATTTCTGGTGGTGCGCCGGCTCAAATGCTCCATGCCGGCCTCATTGTCCACCACTACAAAAGGATAATTTTCTGCCAGGCTGTCAATATGGCGGCGCAGGAGGTTGTTGGCATAGCAGTAACAGCCCTGGCCCTCGGGACGACCCATGGCCAGCAGGTCAAAACCGCTGGACTCCACCAGGGCCTGCTGCATCTGGTACTCTACATAAGCCTCTTTGGACATTCCAGCGGGGATTTCTCCATCCCTTATCTCCTGGGTCATATCTTCACGCATGCCGCCTATGGTCTTATCCACTTCCACTCCCAGGGACAGGTTCAAAGTGGAATTGGAATCAGCATCAACTGCCAGCACCGGCCCGTGACCGTTTTGAATCAAAAATTTTAGTATAAGCGAGGCCAGAGTGGTTTTCCCGGTCCCCCCCTTGCCCACCAGGGCAATGGTCTTACTCACTTTAACATTCTCCTTATAGATTAAACCCAGACAGCCTAAAACTTCAAGTAAAACATTAACTATTTATTCAGCAATTACTTTTGAAATTTATTCCTGCTCTTGAGATTGACAATAACCAGCAGAAATAAATGCGGAACTGATTCCTGGCACTCAACTCTCTAACTTTTCTGACTTCTGCCCCATGCCCTTTGCCCTATGCTTTCTTACCCCATGCCCTCTGCCCCATGCGCCATGCCCTCCCAAAGCTCACCCCATAAGGCTGGCCTGAACTGATGGAAACATGGACATGTCCGTATGGGGCATAAAAAGAGCGGATACGTACTGATCCATGAATGAAGGATCCTGGCTGAGCTCCAGGTAGGTCATTTTTTTGCAGACCTGCAGGGCCTCCTGGCGCATCCGCCTGGACAGAAGCATTACCCTGGATCCCAGCAGAGAGCCGTTGCCTATGTATTTGACCCTGTCCGGGCTGATTTCCGGAAGAAGTCCTATGGTAACCGCCTTGTCCAGCTCAAGGTAGCGGCCGAACCCACCGGCTATGAGCAGTTCGTCAACATCCTGCAGAGTTATGCCCACAGCGTTCAGCAGGGTGGTGATGCCGGCGAATACCGCAGCCTTGGCCCGCAGAAGATTGTCCAGATCACCCTCGGTGATGACTATATCCTGACCATTTTGGGCGTCTTCAGCCCAGACCAGGACATATTCCAGAGCCTCCTGTCCGCGGATCCTGGGGGTGTCCAGTTCTGTATTAAAGCGTCCTTTGGAGGTTATCACTCCGGCCATGAGCAGTTCGGCCATGGCGTCAATGAGCCCTGAACCGCAGATCCCCCTGGGGCTGGACTGGCCAACGGTCAAAATCATGGGCTCAAAGGTACCGGGATCGATCCGGACCTGTTCCACAGCTCCTGTGGCGGCGCGCATCCCGTGCTTGATGGCTCCCCCTTCAAAGGCCGGCCCTGCAGAGCACGAACATCCGATGAGCCACTCGGAGCCGCCCAGGACTATTTCTCCGTTGGTGCCCACATCTATATAAAGGGTCAGCTTTTCCGAACGAAAGAGGTTGGAGCCGATAAGCCCGGCAGTAATGTCTCCTCCCATATAGCTGGCCCTGGAAGGAGTCAGGTATATCCTGGCCGAATCACTCCACTCCAGGGATAGTTCACCGGCCTGAAGAACAGGCGGAGCACTTGTCACCGGCACATAAGGCTCCTCCCTGATGCCTGGTTCCACGCCCATAAACAGATGAGTCATGGTGGTATTGCCGGACATGACCACGTCGGCTATATCCTGACTTTGCACCCCGGTCTCCTTGAGCATCTCCTGAATCAGGCCGTTTAGAGTACTGTGGACCAGGCCCTGGATATGGGCAAGGTTTTCCCGGTTTCTGGAGGCGTAGACTATGCGGGAGATGACGTCTTCTCCGCAAGAGTACTGGCTGTTGTAATCCGAGCGATGAGCCTGGACCCGGCCGTTTTCCAGGTTGACCAGTTCCGCGCAGATGGTGGTGGTGCCGATGTCTACGGCCAGACCGTAAACTGGCTCTGTCCTGTGGCCGGGAAAGACCTGGGTAACCTCGAAACCCTCATCAGTGGCAAAAACGGTAAAGGTGGCCTTCCATCCGGAAGATCGAAGAGTACTGGAAGCCTGCTTGATTAGCGGCAAGGAAAGATGGATCTTTTTGCTGCCAAGCTGTTTTTCCAGGGCCCTTGTCAATCTGTCAATATCACTGACATTGTCTTCCAGGGAGGGAGGAGGCAGTTCCAGATAGATCCTCTGGACCGAAGGGTTGATCTCAATATGGCCAAGCAGCTCGGAAGGTTCCACGCTGGTGAGCATGGCCCTTTCAATGGCCTGGCGGTCGATTGCCCGGGCATCTTCAGGCAGGTGGACCTCTATATCCGAGTTGATCCTGGTGATGCAGGCAAGGGCATATCCCTTTTCCTGATCAGCGGCACTTATTCTGGCAGATACATCAGACTCAAACTCACCCTTTTCCACCAGAACCTTACACTTGCCGCAGCTGCCGCTGCCGCCGCAGGAAGCGCTGAACTGTACCCCGGCCAGCATGGCTGCCCGCAGCAGGTTTTCGCCCTGCTCCACCTGGACCTGTTTGCCTGCGGGAAGAAAAGTCACATTGAACATAAAAGTTTTCCGTTTTCCTGGATGTATACTCGGGATCTGGATATTATGGCAACGCTTTACACCAGCTCACTTGATTGTGCTGATACGGAAAGAACACATACATTAAAAAAACAATTCCTGTAAAGCTTTAAAAAATAATCCCCTCTCACCTTTTAGATGAGCGGCAATTTTTTAAAGTGGAGCGGAGCTGTGTTCTTCACCGGAAAAAACTTGATAAAAAACAGGACTTGTGCTTAGGCTTTCAGTTTTAAGCGCTGACACATAATTTTATTGTAAGCATTCAGGGAGTCCTCGGTGGTGATTACTGGCACCAGGCCGGTTTCGCTGCTAAAGCCTGGTTGCAGGGCAGCCCGGAAAAATTTCTTCAATGAAAACCTGCAGGCTCTTAATGTACCACCTGAAATGACCTTCATAATCCGGAGAACTCATGAGCAAGAATTTGAACCCCATGCAGATCTATCAGCTTTTGAACCAGTCCAACTGCCGGGAATGCGGGGAACCTACCTGCATGGCCTTTGCTGCTTCAGTTTTCAAGGGACATAAACAGCTTTCTGCATGTCCTTATGTTGATAAAGAGACACTGAATAAATATTCTGACCTGGAACCGGCCCGGACAGGCACTGAAGAAAATATGCAGCAGGCCATGCATTACCTGCAGCAGAAAATCCCTGAAACTGATCTGGCAGAGGCCGCCCGGAGAACCGGTGGTATTTTTGAAAACCAAAAACTGACCCTGCAGATAATGGGCAAGAACTTCAGTGTGGACACAAAGGGTGGCCTGGACTCGGAAATACATGTCAACCCCTGGGTCAGCATACCTGTTCTTCAATACATACTGCATGGAAAAGGCAAAGAACCCACCGGCAACTGGGCTCCCTTCAAGGAACTGCCCCATGGCCGGCCCAGGGCGGGCCTTTTTGAGCAGCGCTGTGAAAAACCTCTGAAAAGGGTGGCGGATAACTATCCGGATCTTTTTTATGATATACTGGACCTGTTCGACGCTATGGAAGTGGACAAAGGCTTCAGGGCGGATGTTTCTTTTCTTCTATATCCTCTGCCCAGACTGCCCATGATCATTGCCTGGTGGTATCCGGCGGAAGACCTGGAGTCGGCTTTGCATATCTTTTTCGATGAAACAGCCAAGGACAACCTGGGGGTGGACGGTGTTTTCGCCCTGGGGACCGGGCTGGCCATGATGGTGGAAAAGCTGGCTCTGCGGCACGGAGTAAAAGGGTTCATTCCTTTATAAACACTTTTGCCAGGACAGATCATGACAGACGAATACAATACAAATGACGGTGAACAGGAGGCCTGGGCCATACTGCAGGGCCTGGATCCGCAGCTGGTAAAAAAAAGGACCCTGGCCGGGTCTGGGGCAGGTTCAAAAAGTTTCAGCCTCATGTGCCTGGGCCGCAAACTGGACATCGACCCGGCAGAGCGCGTTATAAGCACCCATTCCAGGCAGGCCCAGGTCCTGCTGCAGGACCTGGGCTGCTATACCCGGCTGTCCATTCTCAGGTACCTGGTGCACTGCCCTGATGAACCCCTGCACAATGAGTGGATCAAGCCGGCAAGCATTCCCGGAGGCAGAATATTTGACCAGGGGACCCATGTCCTGCCCCTGAATGAACCGGCCGCACTTATTCAAAAAAAAACCGGGAGCGCACAAAAGGCATGCGCCGGGCTGGGCGGCCACCTTCATGGCAACGGCGACCTGAGCATGATACTTTACCCCATGCCCCGCTTCCCGGTCCTGTTTATCTTCTGGTACGGGGACGAGGAGTTTGCACCTGTCGGCTCAATCCTCATAGATGCCCTGTGGCGGGATCACCTGCCAGTGGACATCACCTGGGCTGCAGCAAAGCTCTCTTTTGAAATGCTTTTTAACCAGTTGAAATAATACGATATGTTCAAAGATCATAATACATGTCCCGCCCCAGAGAATATGCCTCATCCAGGTATTCCGGGTAGTTCTGGACATCGTTCGCCCCGTCCAGGCCACGAAACAGCAGGCTTCCCCAGAGCTGCATATCCAGCACATCAAAGAAATATCGTACGCTTAACACTGCCCCGTCAAAAAGCCTGGCCCCCCTGGTGGCCCCTGCGGAAATAAAAAGCCCCTTGCGCTTTAGATCTTTTTTTCCGGGCTGCTCCTCATCTATCCAGTACTTGCGTACCCACATGGACTGAAAACGGTCCATGAAAGCCTTGGTATGGGCGCTTACAGAGTAGAAAAAAATTGGCGAGGCCAGAATAAGCCCCCTGGCTTGCAGTATCCGGTCCCGGACTTCCTGGAAATCATCCTCAATGGCGCATTCCCCGTCCTTTTGACATTTGTATATCTCCAGGCAGGGGGATATCTTCAGGTCCCGGAGTACATACTCCTGCACCGAGGCCCCGCTGTCCCTGGCCCCCTGCACCGCCCTGGATAAAAGTGCAGCAGTATTGCCCTTGCGCCTGGGACTGCCGTATATGGCTACTAAATCGGACATGACATTACTCCTTAAACTTTATACAGACTTATGAACTTCTGATAGTTGCAATTTCAGTTCAGTTATTTCAGTATGTTGCTGTCACACAATTTTGGATTCATAAAGGCTTTTACTCCCCTACTCCCCTACTCCCATACACCCATACGCCCTTACCTGCATACTTCCTGAGGCCTGGGAACTGACGGAAAAAGGCTGACATCAGTATGGGGAATAAACCTGGCCCCGGAAAACCTGTGCATGAATTCCTGGTTCACGTTCAGCTCGATATAGGTTACCCTTCTGGCGGCATCCATTATCCTCTGCCTGAAATCACAGTCTGTTATGGCCCGCACGGCTCCCTTCAAAGAAGTATTGCCTACCGGATGGTACACGTTCAGGGGCAGATCCGGAAGCATTCCCAGGACCACGGCCTTTTCCGGATCTATGTGTCTGCCGAAGGCCCCGGCCACGTTTATCCTGCCCAGGTCCTCAAAAGACAGGCCCACCTGCTGCAGAAGGGTGCTTAAAACCGCATACATGGCGGCCTTGGAACGGATCAGGGCATTTATATCCGACTGGCGTACCGTCACCGGCTGACCATGGCCGCTCTGCTCCCCCTGCACAACTACAAAACAGGGGTTGTGCTCGTCTTCTACAAATCTTTCTTTCATGGACTCGGGCCTGAATTTACCCCGTGTATCCAACATGCCGGCCAGGTACATCTGTGCAGCCAGATCGATAAGACCGGATCCACAGATGCCAAGAGCAGGCTCACCGCCGATGGTTGAATAATCCAGGAATTTTGAATCCGGGTCAATGCTGACCTTGTCTATGGCCCCGGGACCGGCCCGCATCCCCATCCTGGCCACACCGCCCTCCAGCGCGGGACCGGCAGCCCCGGCGCAGGCCAGCAGCCAGTCCCTGCCTCCCAGAACAACTTCGGCATTGGTGCCCACGTCAACAAGCATGCCCGGCTGGTCCTCAAGGTCCAGGTCACAGGCGACAATCCCGGCCAGAAGATCCCCCCCGAAATAACTGCCGACGCTGGGAGCAACCCAGATTGGTGCACTAGAGCAGATCTCCAGGCCCAGGTCCCTGGCCCGGAAAATATCTACAGTATTTGCAACCGGGATGTAAGGTTCCCTGCACATATGATAAGGGCTGAGCCCCAGCAGAAAATGGGTCATGGCGGTATTTCCGGCCATGCCCAGGGCCATTAGATCCCCTGAAACCATCCCGGCCCGGCCTGCCAGGTCGGCCGCCATGGCATTTATGTCCGAAACCGTGGCCCGCTGCAGTTGCGCAAGTCCTGCATTACGTTCAGCATAATGAATCCGGGTCAGGATGTCCGCACCGAACTGCCCCTGTGCATGCTCCCGGGATACCCTGGCCATCTCCTGTCCGGACAAAAGATCCACGAGACAGGCCTCCAGGTGGGTTGTTCCCAGATCCAGAGCCATTCCGGGGAGTTTTTGCGGCATCCCGGGGAAAAAACTGATAATTTCCATCCCGTTGCCCGTATCCCTTACCACAGCCGCGCCCTGGAAGCCTGCGTCCCTGAAGCTGCCGGCCACCCCGGCCATATCCGGCAATGGACAAGTGATATTCTCCTGCCCGGTTGCCTGGCGGACCGAGCGTTTCAGCCGGTCCAGATCCGCTGTATTATCTGAAAGACTGGGCTTTGAGGCACTGACCTCTACTGCCTGAACCATACTTTTCATCCTGTCCTGCTCCTGACATTAACAAAGCTTTATTCAAAAAATATGCTGACCGGGCCTCAAATTGCCAAGTTCTTTATCCAGCAACTTTTATCCTCAACTTGCTGACAATGCAAATATTGTCTATGAAAAACTGTCAACCGGAAGGCAGACATTTCAAATCCAGGTATAAAGTCCCACACAAACAGAACCGTGTTTTTTTACCGCAGACCAGAAATGTTCTGCCTTTCATCTGATTGCATATTGCCGGACGGGTTTACGTGTCTGTAACATTAGATCAGATGATAATGCTTTTTCGGAGACGATATAAAAACCCCACACAAGGAGGACTAATATGGCTCTTGACCCCACCAAGCACAAAGACTGGGAAATAGCCGAGGAAGCGGAAAGCCGCATGAAGACAGTTTACGAACTGGGCGAACAGCTGGGCCTGGCTAAAGAGGAACTGCTGCCCCACGGACACTACGTGGCCAAGCTGGATTACCGCAAGATCCTGGAAAGCCGGCAGAGCAAGCCCGACGGCAAGTACGTGGACGTTACCGCCATTACCCCTACTCCTCTTGGAGAAGGAAAATCCACCTGCGCCATGGGCCTGGTTCAGGGGCTGGGCAGAAGGAACAAATCTGTAATGGGTGCCATTAGGCAGCCTTCCGGCGGACCTACGATGAATATCAAGGGTTCCGCGGCAGGTGGAGGCCTGGCCCAGTGCATCCCCTTGACCCCTTTTTCCCTGGGACTCACCGGGGACATCAACGCCATCATGAATTCTCATAATCTGGGCATGGTGGCCCTGACTTCCCGCATGCAGCATGAAAACAACTATACCGATGAAGAGCTGGCCAAACGCGGCCTCAAGCGACTGGACATTCATCCCAAAAAAGTCGAATTCAACTGGATAATCGACTTTTGCGCCCAGGCCCTGCGCAACATCACCATTGGCCAGGGGGCCAAAATGGACGGCCCCATGATGCAGTCCAGATTCGACATTGCGGTAAGCTCGGAAATCATGGCCATTTTGTCCGTGGCCAAGAACCTGGAGGACATGCGCAATAAAATCGGCAAGATCGTTGTGGCCTATGACCGCCAGGACCGCCCCCTCACCACTGCCGACCTGGAAGTGGACGGGGCCATGACCGCCTGGATGGTGGAGGCCCTGAACCCCAACCTAATGCAGACCCTGGAGGGTCAGCCCGTGGCCGTTCATGCCGGTCCATTCGCCAACATAGCCATTGGACAGAGTTCGGTCATCGCCGACCGCGTGGCCCTGAAACTGGCCGATTACAACGTCACCGAGAGCGGCTTCGGAGCCGACATCGGATTTGAAAAATTCTGGAACCTCAAGTGCCGCTATTCCAATCTCAAGCCGCACTGCGCCGTGGTGGTGGCCACCATCCGGGCCCTGAAATGCCACGGTGGAGCGCCCATTCCAGTGCCGGGACGGCCCATGCCCGAAGAATACGGCAAGGAAAACGTAGGCTGGGTGGAAGAAGGCTGCAAAAACCTCCTGCATCACATCGAGACCGTCAAAAAGGCCGGCATCAACCCTGTGGTCTGCATCAACGCCTTTTACACGGACACGGATAACGAAATCAAGGCTGTGCGCCGCCTGTGTGAAGAGGCCGGAGCCAGGGTTGCCGTATCCAAACACTGGCAGTATGGCGGGGACGGAGCCCTGGAATTTGCCGATGCAGTCACTGATGCCTGTGAAGAGAAAAACGAATTCCGCTTCCTGTACGACCTGGAAACCCCTCTGGAAAAACGCATCGAGCTCATTGCCAGGGAGGTCTATGGAGCAGACGGTGTAAGCTTCGGGCCGGACGCCCAGGCCAAGCTCAAACGCATGGAAAAAGATCCGGACATGAAGGACATGGGAACCTGCATGGTCAAAACCCACCTGTCCCTGTCCCATGAACCCTCTCTCAAGGGCGTGCCCAAAAACTGGACCCTTCCGGTACGCGACATCCTGACCTACAAGGGTGCGGGATTCGTGGTCCCTGTAGCCGGCACCATCAGTCTCATGCCCGGCACAGGCTCCGATCCGGCCTATCGCCGCATCGACGTGGATACGGAAACAGGCAAGGTAAAAGGACTGTTCTAAGTCCACTTTAACCCAATATTAAAGACTTCAAAAGGGAGCAGGCCACTGCTCCCTTTTTCTCTCACCATCAAAACTTTTATCCCCGAAACTTCCATTCATGCTTGCCCTTCTTCCGGTAATGGGTTAATTTCGCCGTCAGTAGAAATTCTTGCGGCAAAGCCGTATCCATTCGGAGGCTTGAAATGGAGCTTAAAAAAAGCCTGGCAATATGTGCAGCTGCTTTATTTTTCATATTATCTATCACCCCTTCCAGCGCCGGAATACAGCAGGAAAGGCAGGATTTTCTTGATGCTGAAAAAGCCCTGCAGGAAAACCGCCTGGATGAATTCCAGTCCCTGAGCGCCGGGCTGATAGACTATCCCCTCTATCCATACTTAGTTTTTGAAGAACTGCGGGAGAACATCTCCATTTCCCGCGAATCCGATATTCTTGCTTTTCTAAGAGATTATCAACAAACTCCCCTGGCTTCACAGCTGCGTTCCAGGTGGCTGGATCACCTTGCAGGGAACCAGGAATGGTCCAGGCTGGCCAGGGATTTCCAGGCAGGCTCATCCCGGGAAAAAACAAAGTGCTCATACGGAAGAGCTCTTCTGGAGACAGGGCAAAAGGACGCAGCCTTTGAACACGCCGAAAAAATGTGGCTGCATGGCAGATCCAGGCCTGATGAGTGCGATCCCTTGTTTAATGCCTGGCGAGATGAAGACAGGCTGACCCCGGAACTTGTCCGGGAGCGCATCGCCCTTTCCATTGATCAGGGCCAGCTCGGACTGGCAAGATACCTTGGAAGGTACCTGCCAGAACAGGACAGACCGTGGCTTGATCTCTGGCTGGATATTGCCCGCGACCCTTCACTTACGCCAGATCAGGACTGGTCCCAAGCAGCCGGCACCCCCCAAGGGAAAATCCTTGTTTACGGCATGAAGAAACTTGTGCGCAAGGATACACCGGATGCAGCTGACGACTGGGACCATATCCTGGAAAAAAACCAGCTCGACCGTAAAGACTTTCCAGAAGTAGAGCAGGACATCGCCCTTTACCTGGCCCTTAGACGCCATGATCAGGCATTGCAGCGCTTTCAGGATCTCCCTGACCATCTCAAGACCCCCGGACTGCGCGAATGGCATGTACGCACAGCGCTTTATGAGCGCAAATACAGTGAAGTGCTGGATGCCTGGGACAATCTTACCAGTTCCCAGAAATCATCTCCAAGGTGGCAGTACTGGAGGGCCAGGGCCCTGGAGGAACAGGGACTTGTCCAGCAGGCTTCGGGCATCTATCTTGGCCTGCTTGGCAGACAGAATTATTTTGCATTGCTGGCTGCAGACAGGCTGGGCCAGGCTTACGTCCTGAATCATTCCCCCCTGGACCCCCATCCTGAAAAGATTGATGACCTTAAAAGCGCCCCCGGAATTCAGAGGTCCCTGGAGCTTTATTACCTGGACCGTGAAATTCAGGCCCGCCGGGAATGGATTCATGCCCTGCAGGGCAAAAACCGGGAAATGATGGCAGCGGCTGCAGTCCTGGCCCGGAGTATCGGCTGGCATGACCGGGCCATTCAGGCTGCTGCAGGTGCAAGACAGTTTGAAGACCTTGCCCTCAGGTTTCCCCTGTCCTATCACGACCTCATAGCCGAACATGCAGGCAGCAGGGCACTGGACCCGGCCTGGATCCTGGCTGTGGCCAGACAGGAAAGCATGTTCATGCCGGATGTACGTTCTCCTGCCGGAGCCATCGGTCTGATGCAGATCATGCCCGCCACGGGCAGAAATATTGCTGCCAGGCTCCAGGAGTCTTTTAGTAATCCCTACCGCCTCACTGATCCCGCCACCAGCGTACGCTACGGTGTATTTTACCTGGATCTGCGGCTGCAGGAACTTCAGCAGAACCCTGTACTGGCTACTGCCGCGTACAATGCAGGGGCCCACCGGGTCAAAAGATGGCTGCCCAGGTCCCATAGCATGCCTGCTGATATCTGGGTGGAAAACATTCCCTTCAATGAAACCAGGGATTACGTGGAAAGAGTCAAGACCTACACCACCATATACCAGATCCGCATGGGCATGGAACCCACCAGAGTGTATCAGAGGATGCCGGCCGTCCTGCCGGGACATCTGGCCGCGGAACAGGTTGCCGGAGCAGAGCAGCCCTGAGACAGGGGCACATCTTGATTTGACCGGGACCAAAACCGTTCTTGATAAATTTCCTGATGCACATTAGATTGTCGTTCTCTGACGGAGAGGTTCGCGAGTTTCGCATACTAAAGCAGGAGCACAATCCATGTTCGGCAGACAGTTTTCCTACGCTTCAACCCATGACTGGCCTCACATCAAATCCTGGCTGACCCTCAGGATGCAGCCGGACATGTCCGTAGAAGGCAAAGTCCGGGAGGTCATGGACAAAATCAGCAAGTCAGGGGACGAGGCCCTGGTGGAATACACCAGGCTTTTTGACTGCGAAGATTTCAGTCTTGAGGACCTGCGGGTCACACAAACGGAAATCCAGGACTCAATGTCCATGATTCCAGGCAATGACCTGAAAATCATCCGCACAGCGGCTGAAAAAATCAGGAACTATCACCTCAAGCAGACCAGGAACTCCTGGTTCACCACTGACCCTGACGGTGCTTTTCTAGGGCAGATGGTCACTCCCTTGCCCAGGGCCGGCCTTTATGTCCCAGGGGGACAGGGCGGGGATACTCCGCTTATTTCCAGTCTGCTCATGAACGCCATCCCGGCCCAGGTGGCCGGTGTGGAATCCATCTGCATGGTGTCCCCGCCGCGCAAGGACAAAACTCTCAATCCCTATCTCCTTGCCACTGCACACCTTCTGGGGCTCGATGAAATCTACAAATGCGGCTCGGCCTGGGCTGTTGCAGCCCTGGCTTACGGTACTCCGGAAATACCCGCCGTGGATATGATAGCCGGACCGGGCAACATATTTGTGACCACCGCCAAAAAGCTGCTCATGGGCCAGGTGGGCATCGACATGATTGCCGGACCCAGCGAACTGGCGGTTCTGGCGGATTCCAGCGCCAGACCGGATTACATTGCCGCTGACCTTCTATCCCAGGCCGAACACGATCCCCTGGCCGGGACCTATCTGGTGACTGATGATGCAGACCTGATTGAAAAAGTGGCCCATGAGCTGGAAAACCAGCTCCTGAGTCTGCCCCGTGCGGATAACGCCCGCAAGGCCCTCAAGGACTGGGGAGGATCATTTGAGGTCCCGGACATGCAGACAGGGATGGAACTGGTCAACCGCATTGCTCCGGAGCACTTTGAACTCTGCCTGCAGGACCCCTGGCCCATGCTGGCCAGGGTCAAAAACGCCGGGGCAGTATTTCTGGGGCATACCAGTCCGGAACCTGTGGGAGACTACTTCGCCGGCCCCAACCATGTCCTTCCCACCCTGGGAACGGCCAGATTCTCCCAGGCTTTGTCAGTTGAGAACTTTCAGAAAAATATAAGTATCCTGGCCACCGACAAAAATTATCTGCAGCAGCACGCTTCCGGTATAGCCCGTCTGGCCAGGATGGAAAACCTGGAGGCACATGCCCGCAGCGTAGAAATAAGACTTAAAGGAGAGTAATGAACATGCAAGTGGTAACACAGACCAGCATCACTGAATTTCCATTGATTTCACGGGGAAAGGTCCGTGATATTTACGAACTGGATCCGGACACCCTGCTCATCGTAACCACGGACCGCATGAGCGCCTTTGACGTTGTCATGTCCCAGCCCATTCCCTACAAAGGGGCCGTACTCAACCAGATCACGCTGTTCTGGATGGATATGTACAAGGACCTGGTGGACAACCATCTCATAAGTTCAAAAGTAGAAGACTTTCCAGAAGCTCTAAGGCCCTACAGCGAAGAACTGCGTGGACGCTCGGTCATGGTCAGAAGGGCCGCCCCTTTGCCCATTGAATGTATTGTCCGGGGCTATATCACCGGCTCCGGGTGGAAAGACTACCAGCGCACCGGACAGGTCTGCGGCTATACCCTGCCCCAGGGCCTGGTGGAATCCCAGAAGCTGGAAGAACCTCTTTTCACTCCTTCCACCAAGGCAGAGGCAGGAGAGCATGACGAAAATATCGATATGAAACAGGCCGGGGAAAAAATCGGCCAGGAAATGCTGCAGCAGGTGCAGGAGCTTTCTTTGTCCATTTATGGCCAGGCCCGGGAATACGCCGAAAAAAAGGGGATTCTCATTGCAGATACCAAGTTTGAATTCGGTACCAGGGATGGACGCCTCATGCTCATTGATGAAGTCCTCACCCCGGACTCCTCGCGTTTCTGGCCGGCGGACCAGTACAGGCCCGGACAGGGTCAGTCCAGCTTTGACAAGCAGTACCTGCGGGACTGGCTGGAACGCTCCGGATGGGATAAAAATCCCCCACCCCCGGACCTGCCGGAAGAAATCATCAAGGAAACCACCAATAAATATCTGCTGGCATACAAATTACTCACCGGAAAAGACCTGATGCAGGGAGGGACATATGCTGCTTAAAGATAAAAAGGCTGTCATCTTCGGGGTGGCCAACAATAAAAGCATCGCTTACGGCATCGCTGAACAGTTCAAGGAGCACGGAGCATCCCTGGCCTTCAACTACGTCGGGGAATCTCTGAAAAAAAGAGTTGCTCCCATAAGCGAAGAACTGGGCGGTGAATTTATCTTCGACTGCGATGTAACCGATGATGAACAGATCAGGGCGGCAGCTGAAACTGTACAGAAAAAATGGGGCCAGGTGGATATCCTGGTACATTCTGTGGCCTTTGCCCACAGGGATGACCTGCAGGGCAGGTTCATCGATACCTCCAGGGATGGATTCAGACTGGCCATGGATGTCTCGGCCTATTCCCTTCCGGCCATCTGTCATGCCTTCGAGCCTCTTATGAATCCCGGGTCCTCGGTTATGACCATGACCTACTACGGTTCAGTAAAAACCGTGACCAACTACAATGTCATGGGGGTGGCCAAGGCCGCCCTGGAGGCCTCCATGCGCTACCTGGCGGTTGATCTTGGACCAAAGGGAGTCCGGGTAAACGCCATCAGCGCCGGCCCCATCAAAACCCTGGCCTCTTCCGGAATCTCCGGCTTCAAGACCATCTTGAGCACCATCGAGGAAAAAGCACCGCTGCAGCGCAATGTAACCCAGACAGACGTGGGCAAATCCGCTGTATACCTGGCCTCTGACCTGTCTACCGGCACTACAGGAGAGGTTTTGTTTGTAGACTCCGGATACAATATAGTCGGTGTTTAGTTGACTCAACGTGTATCATGGTTACAATGACAAATAACCTACCTGTCAGGTACTAAAACCTGCTGGTACACTAAAAACCTGCGAGGTCAACAATGGAATCCATTCTGGTTCTTATTTTAGTAGTGGTGGCCATGATATTTTTACTCAAGGTCGTTTTGCCCAGTTGCGGCTTTCAGGGCGGCTGAAGCCCGGGCAGTTCCAGAGGCCGTGAGCCTGAAAAAGACATGGACCCGGACAATCCTGGAAAACCAGGAGATGAAAAATAAACCTAAACCCTTTTTCAAACGTTGATATACTGTGCGTCTTTTTCCACACCGCGCAAATAATCAGCGCGCTGCATTGAGCATGGGGACGGTTCCGCACCTGCATCCAGGCCTGCATTTTTCAGCTGCAGGCAACATTCATGCAGGCAGTTTCGGGGCTGTTCCCTGCTTTTGAGATCATCCCCGGACTTGCTTCAAATCTAATGGCCCAGCTTATTCCCGTCCAAAATCAGGATTTATCCGCCTGATCCTGTCTTCAATGGGAGGGTGGGTGGCAAACAGGCTTTCAAACTTGCTTACAGCCTCTGTAAAAAACATGTGGCTGGCCTGTTCTGCATTGGGGTTGTTCAGGTGGTTTTTGTTTTTTGTCCTGGACATATCCCGGATTTTTATCAAGGCCCCCTCCATGGCCTGAGGCATGCGGGTAAACTGCACTGCCGATGCATCAGCCAGGTATTCTCTCTGCCTGGAAATGGCCGCCTTTATAATATTGCCCAGGAGCATGCCCACGACTCCGGCCATGATAAGCCCTGCCCCGAGAATCAAGATTACAATCAAGGCCCTTGGATCCGTCCTGGACCTGTTGCCGGAAATCATGGAACCATAAAAAGCTTTGCGGATGACGAAGCTGCCCATGTAGGTAAGGATCAGCAGGCCGAATATGATGCCCATGAGCTTTATGTTCAGGTACATATCCCCGTTCTGGATATGGCTTATTTCGTGACCCACCACCGCCTGGAGTTCAGAACGGCTCAGGCGCTCCATGGCCCCGGAAGTAAGACCGATTACAGCGTCATCCTCATGCCACCCCGCTGCAAAAGCGTTTATGGAATCTTCTCCATCCATCACGTACAGCTTGGGTATTTTTGTCAGGCCGGAGGCTATGGACATTTCATGCACCACATTCAGGGCCTTTTGCTCGTTGCTATTCCGGGTTTGCGGGGAAACCAGCCTGGCATTAAGTATGTCAGCTACAACGCTGCCGCCTTTGCTTAACCTGGAAACCTGGAAAAGAGTGCCTCCCACGATAACTAAAGCCACTACTCCCCCAAGTACTACCATCTCTGTCCGGTAAATGTTCATGGCCATCCAGGCTTGCTCAACCGTACCATAACTAAAAATAAAATACCCGAAAATAAACAGATAAATTATGGCAAGTACACCTATGGTACCAAGTATAAATAAAAACACTAAATACCTGCTGGTCCTGATGGCCTGCTCTTTGTGCTTGAAAAAATCCATATTGTCCTTTGCAGCAAAATAATTTTGCGTTCAGTGATAATACTTTTGCCCTGCTGGAATACAACCGGACTCAAAAGTTCAGGAAAATGAGACTTTGGGGACTTCTTTTATCTCCTCTCTGTCGAATTCCAGAAAAGAAGCTTTTTTAAAACCCATGGCAGGGGCAAAAACAGCCTGCGGCATGGACTGCTTGTATGTATTGTAGGCCATAACCGCATCATTGTATGCCTGCCTGGCAAAGGAGATTTTGTTCTCGGTGCTGGTCAGTTCTTCCGAAAGCTGCATCATATTTTGGTTGGCCTTGAGGTCGGGATAATTTTCGGCCAAGGCGAACAACCTGCCCAGTGACCCGGAAAGAAGCCCCTCAGCACCGGACAGCTTCTGCATAAGGTCCGGCTCACCCGGATCCGAGCTTGCCTGCTTCGAAGCTTCAAGGGCCTGGTTGCGGGCCTTGATAACGTTTTCCAGGGTTTCGCGCTCATGCTGCATGTATGACCGGGCAGTCTCCACTAAGTTTGGTATAAGGTCGTACCTGCGCTTAAGCTGGACATCTATCTGGGAAAAGGCATTCTGGTAGCGGTTCTTGAGCTTGATCAGGTGGTTGTAAGTCCGGAACATATAAAAAATAAAAAAGACCAGGAGCAAAACCGGGACAATCCATGCGATACTGGACATATTCTCTCCTTTTAATGCGATGACTGTATTACTTAGTTGACATGGCAAACGATTTACCGACAAAAAAGAGATAGCAGGTTGGGCTGAAGCAGGCAAGACCTATCTGTCGTAAGCATTCAGGGGATCCTCGATGGTGACTAATGGCACAAGGCCAGGGGACTGTCCCCCGCTAAGTAATAATTATGCAACTTCACAAAATTTTGCGTCTGTACTTTGTGTATTTGTGCAGGACAAGTGTCGCGGGGACTGTCCTCCTGGCCGGTACCTGCCCCCCCCCTGAATGGTTACACTTAAACAGTCCCGCTACGGTACACTTACAACCTGGCTATCCGGCAGATTTCCGGAGTCTAGTAAAAAACTGTCATAATCAGCTTGTGATTTTTTATGTAAAGTGATACAGGAATTCCAGTGATAGATTTTTGTGGCTTTTAAACTATCAAATCAACGGAGGAGGAGGCAATGAAAACAGTCAGTTTTTTGTTTGCACTGATGCTGTGCGGTATGCTGATTTTTGGTTTTATGGGATGTAACGCAGAGCGTTCAGCCGCACCTACAGACAGCCCTGCACCTGTCAAGCCGGCTCCTGAACTTCCAGAGCCAGTTGATCCCCAGTCTTGAGCCAGCTGGTTGTCAGCTTTATGCATCACTTACTGGGGCAGGGCATGTGTCAGGTACAACTTTCCCCGGAAGAGAAATGGTAACCATTCAGGGGTTCCTCGGTATTGATTGCTGGCCGATTCCGGCACCCCCCCTGAATGGTTACAATTAACCTGTCAACGACAATCATTTGTGCCTCAAGGGGACTGGCTCTCCCCGCACTTATTTTTAAAAATCAGCAAAACTTCTTTCAGATAAACAAGTGCGGGGGTATCTGTCCCTGATGTAACAAGCAAACCACTTTATTAGTGTCGCTGCAGGTTGAATCCACATAAGGATCACCCCTTTATTTGAGTGGATAAACAGTATTATAAGAAAAATGGAGATGATTTACTATTGACTATATCGTACGATTCGATTATATGATTTCTTCTTAACGCAATGGTTTATGAGCAAATGTTCATAGTCGATTCTGTTGTAAAACGGGAAAACTTTAGGAAAATACAATCGCTCAACCATGCGGATAAATCAAGTGGAGAGGTGTCCGAGTTGGCCGAAGGAGCACGATTGGAAATCGTGTGTACCCTAGCGGGTACCGAGGGTTCGAATCCCTCCCTCTCCGCCATCAAGTCAATAATTTCAAGCCCTTACAGCCAAGAATCTCACTCAACTCCCCATCTGATATAATTATTATTAACAAGCAACACCAAACCAGCACCAGTGGAGGCATCATGAAAATCAACATCGATAACAACCTGGTGGAATTAGCTCCTGAAAACACTGATGAAGCCCAGGACCTGGAAAAACTGTGGAAGTTGATTGTGGACTGTGTGCGTGAGAACAAAAAGCTCAATCCTGTTGGTGAATACCACCCGCAGAAAAACAGCCAGGCCCGTTTTCACATCGAAGACATCCCCGCCCCCGAACCTCAGAAAACTCAATGGTCAACCAGCAAGGCCTCTGAAGATAATACCTTCTACTGTTCTATATGCAACAAGTATATTCACATAGTTAAAGACCAGGAAATACCTCTATGCTGCGGACGGGAAATGGAGCCCATTGAATAATCGAGGGATTCAGGAAGTCCCTTTAACCAAAGGGCTCCCTGTCGTAGACAGGGGTTTCAATGGGGCTCCATGCTTCTTATCCGCCGCGTGGACTCCAGCCCGTCCATGACCGGCATGTGAATATCCATAAGAATTACAGTCGAATTCCTGGTGTGCAAGCATTGTCAAAACCTGCTCGCCTTTTTTGGCCAGGCTTACGAGAAAATTCTGGTCTGGATTATTTATACCGGCGTATACAAATATCCCCCGACCTTATTCTGTATACCTTGCAGAACCTTTTCCAGATCTTCTTTCTGTACGGGCTTGGCCAGATAACCATTCATACCGGCCTGAAAAAATACCTCTCTGTCCCCTTCCATGGCATGAGCGGTCATGGCGATTATAGGTACATCTCTTCTGGCTCCCAGTTCCCGGGAAGTACGAATGGCCCTGGCAGCCTCCAGACCGTCCATAAAGGGCATGCGTATATCCATAAGGATGCAGTCGAATTCATGTTGTTGCAAAAGCTCCAAAGCCTGAGAGCCATCCTCGGCAATCATCACTTTATGCCCCAGGTATTCAAGAAGTCTGCCGGCAAACAACTGGTTGGTAGGTTCGTCCTCGGCCACGAGAATACGCAAGGGTTTACCGGCACCTTTATGGTTTTGCAGGGCATCATCCTGGTCTGCTTCAGGAGCAGCAGGAACCTTTAACGGCAGAAATATGTAAAATGCTGTTCCTTCGCCCGGTGCACTATCCACAGAAATAGTTCCGTGCATCAGATCCACCAGCCTGCTTACTATTGAGAGACCAAGGCCTGCCCCTTCATGCCTGCGGGTGCTGGAGCCGTCCTCCTGGACAAATGGCTGAAAAAGGTCATCCAGTTTTTCCGGTGCTATCCCAGAACCGGTATCAGTCACCGTGATGAGCACCTGATGCCTGTCCAACCCCCGTTTCTGAAGGGTCCAGTTTATCCTTACCCTGCCCTCCCTGGTAAACTTAAGTGAATTGCCCACCAGGTTAAAAAGTATCTGCTGCAGCCGGGTCTCATCCCCCATGAGCCTGGAGGGCAGGGATGGATCCAGGGTATATTCCAGTTCAATACCCTTTTCACCGGCCTGAATCCTGAACAGCTCGCATACTGATCTGCAAAGCTCCTGGACATTAAACTCCTCCTCCAAAATAACCATCCGACCGGCCTCGACCCTGGAAAGATCCAGGATATCCGAAAGCAGTCGCGTCAATCTGCTGGCTGATGACAGGGCCAGGTCGACGTATTCCTTTTGGTTGCTGTCCAGCCTGGTGGTCTGCAGAAGCTGCATCATGCCAGTAATGCCGTTCAATGGCGTTCGTATCTCATGGCTCATGTTGGCCAGAAACTCACTCTTGGCCCTGTTGGCGGTTTCAGCTTTATCCCTGGCCGCTTCCAGCTGGCTGGATTTTTCTTCCAGCTCGCCGGTCCTCTCCCTGACCCTGTCCTCCAGCTCCCTGGTATGGCTTTTGATCTTCCGGGCCATACCGGAAAAGGCCCGGGTCAGACCTCCTACCTCATCAGACCCGGCAGGAGGCAGGTCAACATCATACTCCC
>NZ_QYZY01000006.1:0-9208 GCF_003838035.1 Desulfonatronospira sp. MSAO_Bac3
AGATCTTCAGAGACCTGAACGCTTTGAACCGTCATCTGGTTCTTGGTCAGGGTGCCGGTCTTGTCCGAGCAGATGGTGGTCACCGCCCCCAGGGTCTCCAGAGCCGGGAGCTTCCGGATGATGGCGTTTCTGCGGGCCATTCTCTGCACCCCTATGGCCAGGGTGATGGTCATTATGGCCGGAAGTCCGGCGGGTATGGCGGATACGGCCAAGCCCACCGCGGCCATGAACATTTCCGAGGGCATAAGCTGGCGTACCAGGATGCCGAAGGCGAAAGTGGCCAGGGCCGTCACCAGGATGGCAGCAGTGAGGAAGTGGCCGAACCTGGTTATCTTTTTTAAAAGGGGCGTGGTCAGGGTCTGCACCTGGGCCAGCATGGCGCTTATGCGGCCTATCTGGGTATGGGCCCCGGTGGCGGCCACTACTCCCGCTCCCTGGCCGTAGGCCACCATGGTTCCGGAAAAGGCCATGCAGGAGCGATCCCCCAGACCTGCTTCCGGGTCTGCCTCATATATATCCTTGCCCACTGGTACCGATTCACCGGTGAGGGCGGCCTCCTCGATCTGCAGGTCCCTGGCCTGGAAAAGGCGCAGGTCAGCCGGGACCTTGTCCCCGCTTGAAAGGACTACCACGTCTCCCGGGACCAGTTCTTCCGCGGGCACGGTCTTTTTCTGACCGTCGCGCAGGACTGTGGCCACGGGGGCCAGCATGCCCTGCAGGCTTTCCATGGACTTTTCCGCCTTGCCTTCCTGGATGAATCCGATGAGGGCGTTGACCAGGCAAACAGCGAAAATCACAGCCGAGTCCACCCACTGCTGCAGAAGGGCGGTGACAATGGTGGCTGCCAGCAGGACGTATATAAGTACGTTGTGAAACTGCAGCAGAAAACGCTTGAAAGGCCCGTCTTTTCTGGCCCGGGGCAGCTTGTTGGGGCCAAAGCTGTCCAGTCTTTGCCTGGCCTGGCTTGAATCCAGGCCGTTTTCAGAGGTCTGCAGGTGCTGGAAGACTTCCTGCACCTGCATGGAGTGCCAGGAAGTTTCGGGTTCTATATCAGGGTCGGTTTTCATTACTTCCTCCGAATAAATTTCTTCACGGGTTTTTTGCAGGCTGCCGGCTGAGCAGTCCCTGGTGCATAATTCAACACGTTTACTTGTGACTTATTCAAGGCTTGTCAAGGCCATGCAGGGCACAAACCTTTTTTATAACGGGACTGCCAAAAAGACTGCCTGCAGGATGTCCGGCTGCTGCCCTCCAGGCCGGGATAGTGAATATCATGACTAACACTACAGCGAAACTTATAAAACTTTTCAACCTGTCTAAATTGGGGACAGGCACCCCGCACTTATTTTTATTAAATGATCTTGGTTTTATTGGAAAAAATAAGTGCGGAGAGCCAGTCCCCGGAGATAAACCATAAATTTCGCTGTAGTGCTAAGAATACACACAGAAAAAAGTTTTGAACACAGTGTCTATATCCAGAATTTTTATTTAGAAAAATGGAGAAATTTGCAGAAAAAAATAGCTTTGGTTAAAGATAAAGTAAGTTGCTGCCAGGGAAAAGGCTTTTCAACCCTCATATATCGCTGGTCTTTCATGGGCATATAAATTCCCCTGCAAACAAGCCACAGCAATGGTCTTTGTTGAAAAAAATCAAATAATATTAATATGTTATGCTTAAAAGTGACAAGCGTACAATCCTGGTCAAAAAGGCTTGTTTTGCAGTTTGTGTCTGATGGTGATTCTGGGTTAGAAGCTTAACCCATGACGGACGCATGGGAAAGAATACAAATAATTCTCGAAAAATCCTTGAAATCTGGTATTTTCCAGCTCTGGATAAAGCCTTTGCAGGGCAGTTTCGACCCTGATGCCAAGATCCTTAGGCTTCAGGCCCCCAACGAATTCGTGGCTTCGTGGGTGCGTGAGCGTCTGCAGAGCATGATCCTGGAAGCTGGTCAGGATGTACTGGGAGTTACGCCGGAGCTGGAAATATCAGCATCCAGGGCTGACGAGGCAGCGTCCCCCCTGGGTTCTCCCGAGAAGGCGGGAGCCAGTGAGACCCGGATGCATCTGCCCATCCAGAGCAATATCCAGGTGGTTTCCAGGTTCAGGTACAGCTTTCAGGATTTTGTTGTAGGTCCAAGCAACGAACTGGCCTTTGTGGCTTCCAGGAGTTTCTGCCGGGAACAGGTGTCCTCGGACCAGCTTTTCCTGTGTTCTTCCACGGGCCTGGGCAAGACCCACCTGGTGCAGTCCATGGGCAACAACCTGGCCGGCAGCAGCAACAAGGAAACACTGCGTGTGGCCTACCTTACCGCAGAGGAATTCGCCTGCCAGCTGATCCAGGCCATCAAGTCCAAGCAGGTGGAGCGGTTCAAGGCCAGGTACCGGGATCAGATAGATATCCTCATGCTGGAAGACATTCATTTTTTCCAGGGCAAGGAAAAAATCCAGGCTGAATTTCTGTCCACCATCAATTCCCTCCAGGGACAGGGCAAGAAAGTGGTTTTAAGCAGTTCCTTTCTGCCCAAGGAGTTAAACGACCTGGATTCCAACCTGGTCTCCAGGCTTTGCCGGGGATTCATGGCGGTCATTGACAAGCCTGACCTGGGCACCAGGCAGGAGATACTGCGCCAGAAGGCATCCAGCCTGCAGATCAGCCTGCCCCAGGAGGTGTCCCACCTCCTGGCGGAGCGCATCCAGACCGATATCCGCCAGCTTGAGAGCTGCCTGAGCAACCTGGTGTTCAAGGCCAGGATGCTCAAGGAGCGCATCACCCTGGAGATGGCCCTGGAAGTGCTCAAGAACTATGATCTAAAGGAACAGAACCTGGACCTGGAAGAAATCATCCGGTCCGTCTGCCGGGTATTCGATCTGCCCCGGGAGAAGATCTGCTCCAAGAGCCGCAAGAAACAGCATGTCCTGGCCAGGAACCTGGCCTTTTACCTTGCGCGCAAATATACAGGGCATTCCCTGAAGGACATCGGCCGGCGCTTCAACCGCAGGCACTCCACGGTTCTAAAAGGGGTGGCCAATGTGGAAAAAGAGGTCAACACCGACACTCCCCTTGGTCGGCAGTTAAAAGATGCAGCCAGCCGGGTTATGCCCAACTGAACCATATGCTTTCCGGATCTTGAATCTATATAGCTGCAAGCTCCATATCCCCTACAACCATCATATCCTCCCCCATCTGGGCCAGCACTCCGCTGATATGCGTGCCCAGAAACTTATCAGCCGTTTTTCTCAGTCCGGACAGGCTTTTTCTGTCCCTGATGAGATTGCAGAGGGCCGTGGCTGCCGCATCAGCCACGGCTCCGTTTTTGGCTTTGACCGTGACCAGGTCTCCATGTCCCAGGCTAAGAGAATGCCCCACAGTGGCCGAAGAGGAACAGACCGCGCAGGGAAATCCCGTTTCAGGGATGACCAGCCCCAGGGACATGCTCCGGTCCGGGTGGGGCAGCAGGCCTATGGTCCGGGTACGCTTAGAATAAAGGTAGATGTCGCCGCCGTTTTCGATTATTATTTCCGGTGACCGGACTGCAAGAAAGTCGGCAATGTCCTGGGCGATGGCCCCGGCCACGGCGGCCATGGGCCCTACCTGGAAAAGCCCGCCGGCCCGGGCCATTTCCTGCACTATATCCGGGGCCTGGTTATCCACCGGGAGCGGGGACAGGGAAGTCAGAAAGTCCGGGTTGAACTGTGAATAGGCAAGTATGCGCCCCCGCACCAGCTGGAGCCGGTCCAGGGCCGGGGCGCTCAGGTCCTGGGCACTGGTGATATACAGGTCGCTTTGCTCCAGGACCACCTGGAAGGAGTTTTCTCCCGGGCCTGGAGAACAGAAGCCGCGGTAAGCGCGGTGGGTGTTTATGTGCATGATTTTTGCTCAACCGCCTCAACAGATGGCCTTTTTAACCTGACCATGTGATTTTGATGCTGGTATCGGTGATTATTCCCACGTACAACAGGGCCGGATATATCGGCAGCGCGGTACGTTCTGTACTGACCCAGAGCTTTAGGGACCTGGAGCTCATCGTGGTTGATGACGGCTCCACCGACGCTACCCGTGAAATTTTGTCCGGGTTTGATGATAAGAGATTAAAAGCGGTTTATCAAGAAAACAGCGGAGTGGCCGCGGCCCGCAACCTGGGCCTGGATCTGGCCGGGGGGAGGTATGTGGCTTTTCTGGATTCCGATGATTTCTGGCTGGAGAGAAAGCTGGAGCTGCAGCTTGCTTTCATGCACAAGTCAGGCTTTTGCATTTCCCAGACCCAGGAGGCCTGGATACGCAAGGGCAAAAGGGTGAATCCCGGCCACAGGCATCAAAAATTCGCCGGCTGGATTTTTGCCCGAAGCCTCAAAATGTGCTTAGTGAGCCCTTCCTGCGTCATGATGCACTCAGACCTTGTGCGGCAGGGCTTTTTATTCAACGAGTCCCTGCCGGCATGCGAGGACTACGACCTGTGGTTGAGGATTTCCCTCTCATATCCAGTGGGTCTTTTGTCCAGGGTGCTCACCGTGAAGCAGGGCGGACGTGGGGATCAGCTTTCAAGAAGCATTATCGGGCTTGACCTGTGGCGTATCCAGGCCCTCCTGGATATACTGAATGGAGAAAAGCTGCAGCCGGAAAAAAAGGCCCTTGTACTGCAGGCGCTGCAGGAGAAGTCCAGGGTGTATATTGCCGGATGCCAGAAAAGAGGCAGGCTGGAGGAGGCGGCCAGGATCAAGGAAAAGCTGGATTCGTGCCTGAACCAGGTAAACCTTCGGGAAAGGTAGCATATGTACAATCTGTCCCAGCTTACAGGGAAGCTCACAGAGCCTGAAAAAACTGAGATGGTGGCCCAGGGCTATGCGGCCTGGATGACCTGGTCCCAGGAACTGCCTGATTCCATCCCGGAGACTCTGCAGAGTTTCGGCGGATGGGAAGTGGCCAGGGAGGGCCAGCAAAGTCTGTGGATGTTTCCTTCCCAGGACGTTCTGCATGCCTGTGCCCAGATGTACAGGTGGTACCTCAATGCCGGGGTTCAGGTGCATATCAGGGTCTTTACGGCCAAACTAAATTTCGGGCCGGACATGAGCTACAGCCTGGGCCTTGAGGAACGTATCCGCAGCCTCTCGGTGGAGTATCCCCGGGACCTGGAGATCTGGGTCCATGCCAAGGTAAAGGAAAATATCGTACCCAGGCCGGGAATAAAGCTGGAACAGGCTGCTTCATCCTTTTTGCCCGAGGAAAAGCAGTGGTACTATTTCCGGGCCACTGAGCAGGCCGTGTTCACCCCGTCTTTTTCCTGGCTCTTCATAGTGCGGCCTGCAGCCCTGGAGTCAGAGGCTGAACAGGACGAGGCCTGGAACAGGCAAAAGACTGTTCTTCAGGAGATGTGCGCCAGGATGGGTTTTGAGACCTTTGCCGGGCACAGGGATCATTTTGTGGTCCGGGTGGATGGAATCAGGCAGCTGAAAAACTGGAGTCTTGAACTGCTGGCCATATTTTCCGGCCGGGACAAGCACCTGTCGTGTTACCTGCTGGGCCTGGACAACCCTGGAATCAACCCTGCAGAGGGGATTCCGGACAGGCTCATGCCGGACTTGAAACAGATGGAACCGGACTGCCTGTACCTGCCCCTTAAGAATATCCTGCAGATGGGGCGGGCCCTGGAGATACTTCCCGATGCCAGGAGTTCACAGGATAAAAAGATATCCGACCTGTTCCGGGCCGGTCTCGGGCCGGCCTATAAGGAGGAACTCCAGGCCAGACTTCCTGTGTGCCTGCCTGCAGGTCTGACCCGGGGGGGATTTGCCACCTGTTTTTATTGCGGCCTAAAAAATCATGCCCCCGGGGACTGTCCCACCAGGCAGATCTTCAATCTTGATTATGCACTGGAGCAGCTGGCCCGGGTGGATGTACACGAAATTAACCAGGCCCTGGAAAGCCTTGGCAGTGAGGTTTCTTCATCTGTTTCCTGGGATGAGCTTTTGCGGGGCTCAAGTCCCTCCAGACTGGTGATGAGGGCCATTATGGGCATCAACTATCCTGCCCAGCACAGGACGTTTCGTCTCATGAGAAGGAGCAGGGGCAGGGAGTGGCCGGACGGGCTGAAGCAGCTGACAGACCCCCAGGAGGACTCCCGGTGGGGGGTCATGGAAAACCTGCGCATGAAGCAGACCGGTTTTGTCCGCAACAGCCTCAACAGGCTCTGCCTCAAGCACCCCAAGGATTTTCGCCCCAGGACCATGCTGGGTTTTCTGGCCCTGGAAGAAAACGACTTCAAGGCCGCCCGCGGTTACTGGGAAGAGGCTGCCCGACTGGGATACACCCCCATGCAGCAGGCCTATCACCATTACTTGCTGGCCAGGCTGGCGGAAACCGGTCAGGATTTTTCCCGGGCATTCAGCCTCTATCAGCAGGCCCAGAAGAATTCCCCAGGTATGCTTGAGGCCAGGTACAGGCAGGGTGTGTGCCTGGTGAAAAACGGCGACGTGGATCAGGCCATGAGCATTTTCCTGGAGCTTTGCAGGGACACTCCCGAGATATTCAATCAGGTCCTGATAGATCCTGAGCTGGCCCAGGGACACCAGCATCTTATGATAAGCCTCTACAGTTCCTGGAGGGAACGTAGAAAAAAGGCCCGCAGCGCTGAAGAGACCCTGCAGAACCTGAACCGGAAAGCTAGGGCATGGTTTCCGGAGGGCCACCCCCTGCATGATGGTTTTCAAACCCGTATCCAGGGACTCGAAGGCCTGACTTCCAAGGAGAACTATGCAGCCTTTGTCCGGATGGAGCAGGGCGTAAAAGAGCTGCAGAGGGACCTGGAAAAGGCCGTGGGCAAAGAAGTGCATGAGGTAAAAAAACGCTTTGCCAGGCTTGAAAGTGATCTTAAGGACATAACTTCCCGCCTGGAAGCCATTCCTTTAAAAAGCATTGCAGCCGGAAAGGTTTACAGGCTGCTTAATGAAAGCCGAAGCCTGCTGGAAAACGTACGGGGGTTGAACACAAGCACCCCTCATGGTTACAGGCAGGCCCGCGATGAACTGGACCAAGCCGGAAAATGCGCCCAGCTTATGCAAAAAAGGCTCAGGAGCCTGAGGCTTTTCCGGGACGGTGTGCTTTTTCTTTATTTTATGACCAGGAGTTTTTTCTGGATACTGCTGGGTGTTTTGCTGGCAAGCACCCTTATTGTGGGTCTGGGCACTTATGTGGGCCTGCGCCGGGAAATGGAATGGGCTTTTTCGATCCTGGAACAGCGCCGGTCCCTTCTGCAACTGGGGATTATGCTGGTGGCCATGCTGTCCCTGGCCCTGGCGGCAATCAGAACGACCATGGTTTTCGAGCGCCTCAAGTCCAGGTACCTGGAGGGCGGAAAATAAAAAAGCGGCCCCCCTTGGAGAGCCGCTTGAAGATAAAGCGCAATTTTTTAGACGCACCCGGTGGGCTTGGGCAGACCGGCCATTTTACATGCTCCCTTGCCTGGGCCGGAGGGAAACAGCTCATAAATGTGCTTGAGCTTGAAGCCGGTGACCTTGGAAAGAATACGAACCATGGGCGCAATACCGTTCTTTTTGTAGTAGTCCTGCAAAAAGTCGATTACCTTCTGGTGCTCATCAGTGAGTTCCTTGATGCCTTCGCTTTCCTTTACATAGTCCACCCATTCAGGTGACCAGTCCTCGAATTTCTGCAGGAAGCCGTCTTCATCTACTTCAAATGTTTTGCCCTTGAATTCAACAGTTGCCATCTTTGATACCTCCTTGATTGTTATTCAGATATGTGTACGTCCTTTATGTCCGGAGTACATCCCGTCCTGTTGAGAATATACAAAGCCTTTTACGGCCAGAATTGCTCAGTGCAATACCTTTTATAATATGCTGGAGATGAGTTTTTTGTCAATGCCTTTTCTCCGGCAAAATTGCAGCCCGGGTCAATTCTCCATTTCTTCCAGGAATCTGCGGGCCTTTTCAAGTCCGGGGTCGATTGTCAGAACCTTCTGCAGCATTTCTGCGGCGGCATTTCTGCGCCCCAGTTCTTTATAGCATACCGCCAAGTTGAACATGTCCATGACTGAACCACTGTCAAGCTGCAGGGCTTTTTGAAAATCGTCTATGGCATGCTCATAATCCTTTTGTTTAAAATAAGCAACCCCGCGCAGGTTGAAATATTCTTTAACCAGGGGGTCCAGTTCTATGGCCCTGTTCAGGTGTTCTATGGTCTCGGGCCATCTGTGCAGCCCGGACAGGGCATAGGCTGAGTAAAAGGCACTGAGACCGCGGGACTCGCTGTCCGGCTGCAATGACTCGGCCCTGGCAAAATATTTTGCGGCCTGCTGGTGTTCTTCCTGCCTCAAAAGGTTCATGCCCTGGTAAAATGGCAAAAAAGAAGCATCCGGGTATATTTTTTTGAGCTGTTCAAGTTTGCCGGCGGCGGCAATAGGATCTTCCTCTTCGGCCAGGATGCGGCCTGCAAACATCCCGATGCTGGCTCTGGGTGTTCTTTCGCGGAATAAAAAGCCGGGAACGAAGCTGTAGTTGGCGGGAATTTCCAGGTCCGGGTGCATTGTGGAAACGGAATACAGGCTGTAGCCCATGAGTTTGAGCCCCCTGGACAGCTCCATGAGTTCCCGGCCCATGTCCGGTCTGGAGATGTCCGGGAGGCTGGAGATGTCTGTGACCGGCCCCCGGGTAAGCCAGCCGGTTTCTTTCAGGGTGGTAAACTTGGGCAGGCCTGAAGCCTCGTAGTTGCTCCCGGTATGAAAGTCTCCGGCCAGCTGGGCCACTTCGGTAAGTGCCCGGATGGCGGCCATTTCCGGGGAGGTGGCAGTACCTGCGGTAAATACTATTTCGCTTAGGCCCGGAAAGGTCCCGGGGTCGTATGCCAGGGCCCCCACCGTGGGAACCGGGTATCCCAGGCTCATGTCCTTGAGCCACACCTCTATGCTATGCCTGGAAAATCTGTCTAAAAGATCCCGCAGTACGGGGCTTGTAATGCTTTGCTGATTGATGGTGGGGATCTGAGGGTGCTCTTTGTCCACAATGGCGCTTACGTGTCTTTCAACAAGTTCGCATGCTCCCTGGAGGATGGATTCCTCAAAGGTGTTGCCTGCGCTGCTGCCGTTGAATTCACTTAGTTTTTTGAACCAGTCCAGGGGCACATACTCCTGTCTTGCTTCATAAACATTCAGGGCCGGGGTGAAGCGCCACTGTATAAGGTCCAGGACTTCTTCGG
>NZ_QYZY01000082.1:0-2816 GCF_003838035.1 Desulfonatronospira sp. MSAO_Bac3
AACCTCCGGCATGTCTTTAACAGCCCGGCATCCAGGGCCTGGGACAGAAGACCGTTGTCCGGAGCCAGTATCCAGCAGCTCCGGGTTTCAGCCAGGACTATGCCCCGATCCGATCCCACCCCGGGATCAATCACGGCTATAAAGACTGTGCCCGGTGGAAAAAAATCCAGGGAGCATGCCAGCAGAAAACCTCCCTGGTGGATATTAAAGGCCTGCACTCCGTGGGTCAGATCCACAATATCCGCCCCGGGGCAACGACTGTAGACCACCCCTTTCATCTGTCCCACATAAGGGTCCTCTATGCCGAAATCAGTAAGCAGGGCAATCAGGGACATGACAAGCCTCCATGAAAATTATCGACTCACCGTGACTTCCACGCCGTAAAGGACAGTAAGGATCTGTCACGATATAAGTGTTTTATTTGTCTTATTGTTCCCACGCTCTGCGTGGGAACATTCCCTGGACGCTCAGCGCCCACAATGACCGCAGGAGCGGTCGGGCTACGCTCTCCCGCCCTGGCGGGACAGAGCGTGGGAGCGATAAACCCCAGATTATGCAAGCATTATGTAACACTAATTTTTTGACAAACCCTAAACCCTGCATGGCGCACAGCGGGAAAATGGTTGTTGCTTAATTATAGAATTTTACCAGAAAAAATCCGCCTTGACCATGCCTTGTACCTGCTTTAAGTAAGTTGTTTTCACCAGATTGAGGACAATGATGCAATTTTACCCCATAGATTTATCCCTGCAGGACAGTTACAACCGTCTGCTTGCCCGAACTCAGCAACCCGTTTCAGACTACAGCTTTACCAATGTCTGGGGCTGGTCCCAGGAATACGGCCTGGAAATAGCCTTTGACCACGAACTGGCCTGGATCAGACAGGACAAGCCCGAGCAGGGCTTCTGGGCACCGGTGGGCGACTGGAATGCAGACTGGCCCAGGATACTGGACAGCTTCCCCAGGCCGGCCCGATTTATACGGGTCCCGGAAAAACTGGCCCTTATCTGGAAGGAAAGCCTGCCAGGCGTAGAAATACATGAGGCCCGGGAACACTGGGACTATCTTTACTCCGTGCCGGAACTAAAGGCCCTGAAGGGCAACAAGTGGCACAAAAAAAAGAACCTGTACAACCAGTTTGTAAAAAACAACGACTATACCTACGTCTCACTGGACCGCAAGTACATTGAATTCGCCCTTGGACTTCAGACGGAGTGGTGTCTCTGGAAGGAATGCCAGGAATCCCAGACCCTGGAAGCTGAAAATCACGTCGTGGTCCGGGTCTTCAACGCCTGGGAAGAACTCCGGGGGCCTTTCGGGGCCGGGATCATGGTCAACGGTGACATGGCCGCCTTTACCGTGGCCGAGGCCCTGCCGGACAACACCCTGCTTATTCACTTCGAAAAGGGCTGCCCCAAATACAAGGGGGTGTATCAGGCCATGAACAGTCTGTTCCTGCAGAATTCGGCCCCGGACTTTGAAGTCGTCAACCGGGAGCAGGATATGGGCGACCCGGGTCTTAAAAAAGCCAAAGAATCCTACCACCCCATTGGGTTTCTGAAAAAATACACCGTGGTTATCCACTAAGGCGGGCTGTGCCCGCAACCCAGTTATCTGTTATCTGTTATTTGTTAATTGTTAAGGCAGTTAATTTAAGTTGTTGTTCTTCAACCAGTAACAATTAACTATTAACTGATAACAATTTCTTGTTTTTTATGACAGGGTTTCAAGAGTGAGCCAGTAACTCATCATATTTCCTCCCAGTACTTGCATCCCTTAACCGGACAGTCCAGGTGCTGCCCGCGGGTCTTGGTGTTCTTCTGCACCAGGACCTTTGACCCGCACTCCGGGCATTCCTTGGCCACTGGAGGATTCCAGAGGGCATAGTCGCACTCGGGATACCTGTTGCAGCCGTAAAATATCTTGCCCCTGCGGCTGCTCTTTTCCACAAGTTCCCCGGTACAACCGTCCTGAGGACAGGCAATGCCCGTGGAAAAAGGAGCGCTGTGCTTGCACTTGGGATAGTTGTCGCAGGCGATAAAACGGCTTCCGGTGCGGGCTTTCTTGATGACTAAGTCTCCGCCGCAGTCCGGGCAGGTCCCTACCTTTTCACGCTCCACTGTCTCGTTTTCCACCAGTTGCACGCTGCCCTTGTCATCCCGGGTGAAGTTGCTGGTATTCTTGCATTCCGGATAACTGGAACAGGCCAGAAAAGCCCCGTTGCGCCCGAAACGGATGAGCATGGTTTCTCCGCACTTGTCGCACTTGATGTCCGTTTCTTTGCCTCCTTTAACTGAGGCCATGGCCTTCTGGGCCTTTTCCAGGGTGGGGTAAAATTCCCCGGTAAAACTGCGCATCACCTCCACCCAGTTTTTTTCACCCAGAGCGATGGTGTCCAGGTCCTGCTCCAGCTGGGCGGTAAATCCTGCATCCAGCAGGGCCGGGAAATGCTCTACAAGCATATCGCACACTTCTGAGCCCAGTTCAGTGGGCCGGAAATTTTTCTCCTCCAGGGTTACGTATTCCCTGTCCAGAAGGGTAGAAATAATGGCTGCATAAGTGGAGGGCCTGCCGATGCCCAGTTCCTCCAGCCTGCGCACCAGGGAGGCTTCGCTGAACCTGGCCGGGGGCTGAGTGAATTTCTGCTCCTTGGACAGGTTTTCCAGGGCCAGCTCTTCATCCTTGGCCAGCTTGGGCAGAAGACTGTCCTCCAGGGTGCCCCCCGGGGTATAAATGCGCAGAAAACCCGGAAATATGATGCGCTCCCCCTTGGCCCGCCACAGAGTGTCTGCCGCCTTGACGGTCACCACAGTATC
>NZ_QYZY01000083.1:0-12287 GCF_003838035.1 Desulfonatronospira sp. MSAO_Bac3
GACCTTTTCCCAATCCTGGGGCTTGGGGTTTTTAAGTTCCGGATTGACGGCCTTGAACATCTTGGCCAGGGCGACTGTTATGGCTCCTGTAAGCTCGGGCAGGGCATTTTCCACCTCGGAGCTGTAATCCAATTTGAGCTTGGGCAGGGTGGCCAGTTGTTCAAGAATGGGTTCCAGGTTAAGGGTTTCGTCATACTCGCGCACTTCCCTTAACTGCTCCTTAAAGGCCATGGTTATGGGCAGGTCATAAAACTGGATTACATCCCTGCCGTTGGCCTGGGCGGTAACCACGCCCATCTCCAGCATGTCGTGCATTTTTTGATTTACTACTTCATAAAGCCTTTTAAGATCGCTTTTATCCATATCCAGGCCTGCGGCATTACGAAAAAGAGCTTCGAACTTCTTTCCTCCGAATATCTGAGTCATAACTTCGCTCCTCCTTTTTCATTATTTACAGGTCACTTACCACATTGCTGACCTGTATGCGCATCTTGTACAATAAACAGGTCCCGAAATCAGTCAAATCCGGCAAAATTCATTTGACTGTGCTTTGCCGTAACCATTCTAAGGTAACAATTCAGGGGACGCCGAAATCACGCCTCTGGCGTGACTGGGGACAGCCCCCGCGACACTTTTCCCGCACAAAATTACAGGTGCTAAATTTGTTGAATCTGCACAATTATTACATAGCAGGGACAGTCCCCTGGCCTTGTGCCATTGATCACCCCCCCCTGAATGGTCACGCTTTACCGGGTATAGAAATTCATAATTATGCCCGAAAAATCCTGTGGAATCCGATAGTTGCTTCAGTATTTGCCTGCAGGCCCCACCCTGTTCAAAACATATTCAATTGACAAAAACATGCAAATATTCTTAAGATTACGGTAAAGATACAGTCACAAAGTTTATATTGAAAAATGACAAGCTGTCAGACAGCGGCGACCTGATGCCTGGGCAGTTGATATACCAAAGCAGACATGACACATCCAGAAAGCGATATAAAAACCTTTATTCCATCCCGCACCGCTCTTGTTTACGCTGTTCTGGCCGGACTGTGGATCGGCCTTTCCGACCGGGCGGTGGCCCTGCTGGTGGACGACCCGCAGCTTCTGATCCAGGTGCAGACCTACAAAGGCTGGGCCTTTGTCCTGGTCACAGCAATCATCCTTTACTGTATCCTGAGACAGCAGGTCCTTTCCTGGGAAAAACGGACCCAGGACCTCATTGACCGCGAAAAACAGTATCACTTTCTGGTGGATAAGTCTCCGCTGCCCATCTTCATCCAGACCGGCGGCAGTTTTTCCTACCTCAACAGCCAGGCCCTGAATCTTTTTAGAGCCTCCTCCCAGGAACAAATGCTGGGCAAACCGGTAATTGATCATGTCCATCCGGATTTCAGGGAAAAGGTCAAACAAAGAATCCAGTCCCTGAACCGGGATAAGCAGGAGGTCCCTGCTTTGGAACAGGTATTTACTACGATTGACGGAAAAAACGTAGACGTCAATGTGCAGGCCGTACCTTTCAATTTTCAGGGACAGGACGGGGCCGTGGTCTTTGTGCAGGACATAACCGGACACAAAAAAAACCAGGAACAGCTGCGGGCCTGGCATGATCTGATGCAGTACATAATCCGCCATGACCCAAGTGCCATAGCCGTGCATGACCGGAATATGAACTATATCTATGTCAGCCAGAGATATCTGGATGATTACCAGGTAACACGGGATGTCATCGGCAGGCACCATTACGAGGTATTCCCGGAAATCCCTGACAAATGGCGGCAGGTGCATGCCAGGGCCCTGCAGGGAGAGGTCATCAGCTCTGACGACGACCATTTTATCCGGCCCGACGGCAGCATCGACTACACCCGATGGCAGTGCCGGCCCTGGTATAAAGCTGACGGATCCATCGGCGGAATAGTCCTTTATACCGAGGTGATAACCAGGCTTAAGCAGACTGAAATTCAGCTTAGAGAGCTGAACCAGAGCCTGGAACAGAAGGTGCGTGAACGTACCGCCCGCCTTGAAGAGCTGAACCGGGAACTGGAGGCCTTCAGTTATTCAGTTTCCCACGATCTGCGAGCTCCTTTGAGGAGTATTGACGGTTTCAGCCAGGCCCTTCTGGAAGACTGCCACGACCAGTTAGATGATGAGGGCAAAGATTATCTGCAAAGGGTACGCAGCGCCACCCAGCGCATGGGACACCTCATCGACGAAATGCTAAAACTCTCCAGGATTTCCAAAGCCGAACTAAAGCCTTTGCCAGTGGACCTCTCACAACTGGCCCGCAAAGTATGCACTGAACTTTCCCAGGAAAATCCTGACCACCACGTGGACATCCAGATTCAGGAGACACTGACAGCCCAGGCGGACCCGGCCCTTATGGAAATCCTTCTGGAAAACCTGCTCAGCAATGCCTGGAAGTTTACTAAGGACAATCCGGATGCCGCAATTGAAGTGGGCCAGAAAGTTCTGGATAGCCAGGAGGTGTTTTTCATAGCAGACAACGGGGCAGGGTTTGACATGCAGTACGCCCAACAACTTTTCGCTCCCTTCAAACGGCTGCACTCAGCTGACAAGTATCCCGGAACCGGCATAGGCCTGGCCACCTGCGCCCGGATAGTCAAAAAACACCAGGGTCGCATATGGGCCGATTCAGAACCGGAAAAAGGCACAACTTTTTTCTTTACTCTGGGCGGCGGGGAGAATTAGAGTAACCAGGAACTCAATCCAGGAAATATCAACGAGGCGGTATGCAGCAAAAAACCATTCTTCTGGTGGAGGACAACCCTGATGATGTCCTGTTGACTCAGAGGGCCCTTAAAAAGAACAATATTTCCAACGAACTTGTGGTGGCCAGAGACGGTGTAGAAGCCCTGGACTATCTCTTCGGCACCGGGGCCTGGCAGGGAAGAGACCCTGGTGTTCAGCCGGTGGTGATACTGCTGGACCTGATGCTGCCGCGCCTTGACGGCATGGAGGTGTTGCGCCGCATCCGCGCCAGCAAGCTCACCAGCCTTTTGCCTGTAATAATACTCACCACTTCCAGAGAAGAGCGGGACCGCCTGGAAACATATAGGCTTGGGGCCAACAGCTTTGTCCGCAAGCCGGTTGATTTTGAACAGTTTATTGAAGCAGTCCGCCAACTGGGTCTTTACTGGCTGGTGCTCAACGAACCCCCTCCAGCCCCAAAGGAGGCATGATGTCTGAGTTGCGCGTTCTAATTGTTGAAGATTCTCATGACGATGTCCTTTTGATACTGAGAAATCTCAAAAATGCAGGCTGGCAGGTTGCCCATGAAAATGTGCAGACTCAAGAGCACATGCGCCAGGCCCTGCAGTCCAGGCCCTGGGATCTCATTATCTCTGATCACGCCATGCCGGAAATGGATTCATTCAAGGCTCTGAACGTCCTTTATGAAAGCGGACTGGATCTGCCCTTCATCCTGGTCTCGGGCAGCATTGGCGAGGAAACCGCTGTGGAAGCCATGAAAGCCGGGGTCAACGACTACATCATGAAGGACAAGCTGGCCAGGCTGGCCCCGGCTGTCAGGCGCGAACTCAAAGAAGCCGAGAACCGCCGGGCGAAAAAAGAGGCCCACGAAGCCCTGGTGGCGGCCAAGGAGGCAGCAGAGGTGGCCAGCCGAGCCAAAAGTGAATTCCTGGCCAACATGAGCCACGAGATTCGCACTCCATTAAACGGCATTGTGGGCATGCTGCAGCTTCTCTCCTCCACCGGACTGGACACTGAGCAGGAGGAATACATCCGCCTGGGTCAATCAGCAGCTCAGCGCCTGACCAGGCTGCTCTCGGACATTCTGGACCTGTCCAGCATAGAGGCCGGCAGAATGTATATCCGGGAAAACCCCTTCAGCATCAGTCATGTATGCGAGTCCATTCATGACCTGTTCATAATTACTGCCAGGGAAAAGGGCATCCACTTTGATATTTCCCTGGACCCTCAGATACCCAAAAAAGTAATGGGAGATGCAACCAGGGTCAGCCAGATCCTTTTCAACCTGGTGGGCAACGCTTTCAAATTTACGGATCAAGGCAGTATCAGCCTGGACATCAGGCTTGCTGAGCAGGAGCAGGACAGACTTCTACTGCATATATCCGTGGCTGATACCGGCACCGGCATTCCCCCTGACAAAATAAATGAACTGTTTCAGCCCTTTACCCAGGCAGACGGATCATACACCCGCAAATACCAGGGGGCCGGCCTGGGCCTGGTGGTGGTGCAACGCCTGCTGGATCTGCTGGAAGGCCGAATTGAGGTTGACAGTATAGTTGGACAGGGTACCACTATGCATGTATCCATGCCCTTGAAAACCCTTCCAGAAGAGGATGCCGGTCTTCCCCTGCAAAAGGAGCAGGAACCCGGCCCGGGCAAAGCACTCAATATCCTGGTGGCTGAAGATGACCCCATGAACCAGATCTTTATCAAAAATCTGCTGACAAAAGAGGGGCATAATGTAAGCATGGCCAAAAACGGCCGGGAAGCGGTGGAGCTTGTGCAGGAACACAGTTTTGACTGTGTACTCATGGACATTCAGATGCCGGTCATGACCGGAGTAGAGGCCACACGGGAAATAAGAAACCTGGGGGGAAACGGTTCCATCAGAAATGTGCAGATACCCATAATTGCAGTCACCGCCCACACCCAGCCTGGAGACAGGGAAAAATTCCTGGACGCCGGCATGGACGACTACCTGGGCAAACCTGTAAGCCTGGAAGACTTCCGCAACGTATTCAGGAAATTTTTCGGACCAGGGGTGGTGCAGGGACTCAAGTCTTCAGGATAATAAGATGAATATGTATTTTGCTGTGTTTTTAATAGTTTTTCTGCTTGCAGGTCTGGCCTACAGTACCTACTCCTTCTCCCAGGGCAGATTTCTGGAAGGAATGTCCATATTTCCCTGGCTCATAGCCTGTTACTTTTTCGTCCAGGCCTGGGAAAGAAGAAACAGAAATGATGAAGAATAGATGCTTCTCTATGCCCTGGGGACTGTCCCCGCTATGTACTATCTTTGCAGGTTCACCCAACCTGGCGTTAGTCATATTTTAATTGTGCAGGAAAGGTGTCGCGGGGACTGTCCCCGGGCCGGCAGTCCCTGAATGCTTACCTGCCTTTGATGTAAATAATCTACCTCTGCCCTCCTTCCTGCTTCAAAGCACTCACTGCTGCCTTAGTCTTGTGGGACAGCAGCTGCCACTGGGCCCGGATGCCTTTTAGCACCGAATCCCAGGAGACCAGCTCATGGGATGCCCAGGTATCTTTTTGCACAAAGGACTTTATGACCCTCTCATAAAGCCCGGCCATGCTCTCGGCGCTGCTTTCCCGGGAAAAGGATGCAGCAGTTTTCAGGGCGTTTTGCATCCACTCCTGCTGCCTGCTTTTATCCCCGGCAAACTCCTCTAAAGCCCCGGCAAACTCATGCTCAGAGCTTTGAGCATCCAGAAGCCGTCCGTTTTCACCGTCTCTTACCACCTCGCGAGTTCCGGATGCATCAAGGGCGATCACCGGATTGCCCGCGGCCATGGCCTCGGCAAGGACCATGCCCTGGGTCTCGGTGGTGGAGGAGAAAACAAAGACATCCATGGCCCGGTAGGCATCGGCAAGGTCCTGCCCGGTCTTCTGACCTGCCAGGACCAGCCTGTCCAAGACACCTTTTTCCTGAAAAATATCGCGGATGTCCTCCCTGCTGGGTCCGTCTCCCACCACCACAAAGACCGCTCCGGGGTCTTTTTGCAGGTAAAGAGCAACTGCCCGGCTCAGGTATTCCAGATTTTTTTCCGGAGCCAGGCGGCCCACATGGCCTATGATCAGGCGTGCTTTTTCCAGGCCGCATTCTTCTTTGAAGGCCTGACCATCTCCAGCAGCGAAGAAATCCAGGTCCACTCCGGTGGGAATGACTTCTATGGGCGCTTTGACCCCCCTTTCCTCAAGCATCAGGGCTATGCTTTCACTCGGGGCCACTACCATGCTGCACATGTTGGCATACATCGTTGAAAGCTCTACCACAAAACGCTTCATTTTCTCCGAATTCAGGGGAACATAGTGAGTATAGCGCTCATACAGGGTATGATGGGTAAAGACTAAGGGCAGGTCATGCTGCATGGCCATGCGCAGGGCGGAATCTCCCATTAAATAAGGATGGTGACTGTGGATTATATCCGGGCGGAACTTCTCCAGTTGCCTGTTGATGGTAAAAGGCAGCGGCAGACGCACGGAAAAGTCGCTGCCGTTAAAATTCTGCAGGGCCGGCACCCGCAGAACCCGGCCCTCTTCCTCGACCCCCGGAGACAACCCCGGAAACGTGGGAGCGATGACCAGCACCTCATGGCCCATTTTGCGCAAATCCTGTGCAAAGAAATCCACCGATCTGGCCACCCCGCCCACATGGGGAAGGTAAGTATTGGTAAACATGCATATTTTCATGCTGCGTCCATTATTATAGTGTTCACAATAGCCTGTGCTGCCAGAAAAGTTTTGTCTTTTGTCTGTCTGGACATTCCATCAAACCTGAAGTGTGATTCGTACAGCACGCTGGATTTACTGCATATTTCTTGAAAACCAGTTACCGGGACGGGTTCATCACATAACAATCTGAAATTACTAATTTTTAATTAACATATTAACATACTAACAATTAACTGATAACTGTTAACTCTTTGCCCCTATACCGGCAGAAGCTGCACAGGCCGGTCAAGGTCCGTAGTGCGTACTTCTTCAAAACCAGGCACAGCAATGGTGATATCGGGAAGACCATCTTTCCATGTGCCCTGTACCGACGCAAAATACTGCCCTTCTTCCCTGTAAAGTGCAAGATCCACTGTTCCATAAGCAGTGGGAGCCGGACCAAAAGAAACCTCCTGTCCGGATGTTATCCATTCAGGGAAAACCCCGGAAAAAAGCACAAGACCGCCCTCTTCCTCCCGGACAAACATATTGCGCATCATCATTATCCATTCCGCTGCAGCCCAGCCGTGCTGCCCGTCGCCCATGCAGCCCCCTGCAGTAATGGGATGTATGGCTTCGGGCCACTGCCCCGTGGGCGAGGCCATGTCAGCTACAGCCTCCACCAGGTCCCTGAACCCCGGCTCCTTGTGGCGCAGCAGGGTCTGGGCGATATCCAGGGTCAGGTAGGCGTTTATTCCGGAGTGGATCATATCCTGGAAAAATCCGCCCCGGTGAAAGCAGTTCTGCATGAGAAACCTGGCCGTATTGAGTATTTCAGTACTGCCCACCGGGTACAGCTGCAAAGGATAGTCCGCAACCAGCGAGCCAATGGCCCCGGCATCCATACGCCGGTATGGAGATGCAGGGATCGCTCCCTGTTTTCTACGTTCCGGGATGGAAGCTATACTCTTTTGTATATCCCGGTGATAACTGTCCGCGATCCGGGATATATATCCGGCCAGCCTCTCATCCCCGCCCTTTTGTGCAATCCGGGCTGCTACGCGCAGTCCTGCCAGGCTCCAGAAGTTGTCCCAGTAATAATAATCATTGGGGCCCAGGTGTTCAGCGCTGAATCCTGCCGGAAGCAGCCCGGCATGCAACTGGTTTTTTGCACTGGTCATTCTTTTTCTGTCTATCCACTTAACCGCCTTTTCCATGGCCTTCCACCAGTCCCTGCTGATCCTGCCCCCGGTAAAGTCCTGGTACCGGCCCATGATCCAAAGCACCTGACCATTGGAATCCCACTCCCCTTCCTGGGAATGAAAATAGCCGCTATACTTCTGTCTCCCGGGAAAGCGATCCATCTGTACTTCAATACGTTCATCCAGCCCCAGGGCCAGCATGGCATTAAGCATGAGGCATGCGTCACGAAACCAGAAACGCTTGTATGTATAAGGCCCGGGAACTACATCATCAGCCGATAGAAGCAAAATAGAACGAACAGCTGCGTCATATATAAACTGCATTTTTTTATCCGGAACATTCAAGGCTGCAGTGCCCTGCACCGATCGTTTCCAGGCTTCTCTGGAACCTGAAATGCGACCTGTTGTTCCGGCTTTTTCGCCCCCCAGGGGCACGGATATGTCCAGTTCCTGTTCAACACCTGGCTGCAGGCGGTAAAGGGCCGCACCCGTGGCCATGCCGGTGGGGCATTTGACCTTGTAAGACTCCTGCATGTCATTTTCCTGGATTCCATGCAAAACATCGCCTTCCAGGTAATTTGCGTGCAGGATTTTTTCAGGCTGCCTTTCAAGAAAAACCGTATAATCGCCGTTTATAAGCCAGCTGCAGGATTTTTCCCGAAACTCCAGTTTCTCCACAAACTGCACACCTTCAGGATTATAGGGACGGATACTCACCGCCAGCCAGGCATTGTCGCTGCTTTCGGCATTTATTCTGATTCTGGCCCGGGGAGCATTTTCTTCCACCTCTACCCGGGTTGTGCTGCGCAAATCCCTGCCCTGCCGTCTGACCTGTGTAGCCACCTCTAGGTCGGACTCCAGGCGCAACTCCTGGTCTGCCTGCTGAGCCCTGGAGGGCAGCAGATGCTCTCCGTCTTTATCCACAATCCAGAAGTCCAGGGACCAGCCGTCAATGTGCGGGGTGACAAGGCCCCTGGGGTCCACAATGGGATAAAGGGGCAGATCCGGGTGGCCCACAGCTGTCCAGTTGCGGTGAGTGAGGTTGACGTGAGTGATGGAAAAGGCCCGGGGAATAAACGAAGAATCGTCGGGGTTGAACTGCTTTTGCACCCAGAAAGGCCAGACCCAGTCCAGGTTGTGTTGAATGGCCCTGGTGTTTATAAGCCCCCGGGCATGAAAAATTATGCCCGCACGCAAGAGTTCAATAGGCTCATTCACCTCCGAGGGCTGGGAGAATCTACGCATTCGGGCCATGAGCCTTATGGGATCGATGATGCCGTAGCTTCTGGCGGCCCGCCTTACAAAATATTTCCAGGGAAGCCAGCGTAAAATAAGCGCCTCCTTTGTTTTTTCAGAATCATTCCTGCTTGCATACAGCGCACGTAACCATTCCATGAACTGTTTCTGTCGGTTCTGTAAAAATAAGTATTTTCAGGCACTCCATGCAAGAGCTTTTTGGCAGCCGAACCAGACAGATCAGGATCTGCAATATCATGCTGTTACCCTGAATCCGTGAAGTATACTTTTTTCGACATATATCCTTGCAGGCTCCGGGGTTTGGCAAAAAGGCCGTCCCGCACTTACTTTTGCGATTTCTGCCCAACTTTCAAATCAAGATTTGCCAGAAAGTAAGTGCGGGATCTGAGCGACTTAGGCAGACTTAATCAAAATCCTTTAATTATCTGATTTAACTTGTATAAGTATTTTGAAGTTCATGCAGCATGTTAGACCGGGCAAGGCCCGGATTTTGATTTAGTCTGCCTTGGAGTGAGTTTTTGCGGCCTTTTTGACAAATTTCGGAGCCTGCTTTCACGGATTCAGGTGCTACCTTAAAAATTTTGTGAACCTATCCAATCCGGCCTTGCACAACAAGTGCAATCAATTGCACTACCACTTTGATCTGACTGCACCTTTACTGTTAACATACTGAAATATAAACATTATTTTTTTGGCATCACCCTTGCAAATATCTAATCAAATTCAATTTTAACACAGGAGGTTTTTATGTCAGGAAAAGTTTACACAGGATTTGCAGTTGCTTTGTTGGCGGTTCTTCTTTTGGCTTCGGCAGCTATGGCCCAGCAGCAGGGCAGATGGTCCGATGAGGCCAGACCAGGAGCGGCATGGTCCCAGCTGGACGAAGAACAGCAGCAGGAACTCTGGGAGCAGAGAAAGGCTTACCAGGAAAAGGTATACCCAGTTAGGCAGATGAAAAAGGCCAGAAATGCCGAACTAAACGCTGAACTGGCTTCCCAGGATCCGGATCAGGGCAGGATAGAGGAGCTTAAGAGCGAACTGATCCAACTGAACCAGGAGCTTTTTGAAACCCGCCTGGAGCACAGGATTGAACACAGGCAGGAATATGGTGCATGCCCGGGCATGAGGGGTGAATTGAGAAGCCAAGGACCCCGGGACCGGGGTGACAGAGGTCAGGGAGCCAGAGGCCAGGGCGGCCAGGGACGCGGCTGGTAAGGTAAAATAAACTGACCCAAAAAGGGCGGCAACAGGTTTGCCGCCCTTTTTTTTGTCAAACCACTCTTTATCCCGACTGTACAGCCGGATGCTCCTGGCCCTTAACCTGTTTTGAAGCATCTTCATGCACCCCGAACTGCAGGGCATTGGTGGGACAGGCACCTACACAGCGCATGCAGCGCATGCAGCTGGTTGAGACCTGTGCAGGCTCTTTTCTGTCTTTGACCTGTGCGATGGCCGGTTCCAGGATACCGCCCAGGGGGCACTGCCTGGCGCAGGTATGACAACTCTTGCAACTGGTATCTATACGCATCTGGTAACGCCCCTTTTTACCAATGAGAGCGCCCAGAACGCCCCAGGGGCATATATGCGAGCAAAAACTCCTGGGATGATACAGGCCTCCAAGTATTGTGGCCAGGCTGACCTGCACTCCCATCATGCCGATGGGCACCAGCCAGACCCAGGCCGAGCCCTGCACATTCCAGTGCACAAAGGCAAACGCGGTTAAAAAAACAAAAGTAAACCCATAGCCAAACCACCTGTGGTTCAATATCCCCGGCAGTTTTCTATAACGCGAAAACCTGCTCACCCCGTGATCTATCCAGGCACCGTTGGGGCAGATCCATCCGCAGAAGACCCGGCCGGCAAATAAAGCCGCCAGGAGAGCCCCCAGAACAAAAAGGATATTAAAATAATAAACGCCAAGCCCCAAAAGCAGCGCCGACAGAAGCACCGCAAAAAGCTGGGTGGTGTTGCGGACGTTTTGAAACATGGATTTGGCCTGGGTGCAGGCCGTGCCTTTGGATTGCTTGTCTGCTTTACTCATATTTATCTCCTTTTAATTTTTCATGCTGAACAAAAAGTTTTCTCTTTTCTAATATCTGGTCTCCGGGCTTATCGTTCCAGCTGCAGTCCATGCATCTTCCACTCGTGTACTCCGTCCCTGATGCGTACAGCTTCAAAACCCTTTGAACGAAGAAGCTCTACAGCCCTGCTGGCCAGCAGGCAGTAAGGACCACGGCAGTAGGCCACAATTTTGTTTTCCGGCGATATTTCCTGAATACGCTCTTCCAGTTCATTCAGGGGAACAGAAACTGCTCCGGGGATATGCCCGGCAGCGTATTCCTGGGCAGGGCGCACATCTAAGACAGTGATGCTTCCCTCCCTGGCCCGCTGCATGAGAAGAGATCTGTCCACCGCTTCTAAGTAGGGATCGTTTTCTGCAACCTTGCGCATTAAACGCTCAAAATCGGCCAGCCTGGCCTCAGCCAGACTGCACATGGTCTGGAAAAACTCACACACCTTCTGGTCCCCCACACTGTAAATCACCTGTTTGCCTTGTTTTTCCACCTCTACAAGCTGAGCCTGCCTGAGTACCTGCAGATGCCTGGAAGCATTGGCAACACTCAACCCTGACTCACAGGCCAGTACCTCCACGCTCCTGGGGCCCTGCCGCAGAAGATCCAGCAGCTCAAGCCTTTTGGGGCTGGAAATGGCCTTTCCCACCCTGGCCAGCTGCTCGTAAATCCTGTCTTTGGTCTCTACCGTATCTTCCATGCAACCCTCCCGGCACAAAATTAAACATTCAATTGATCGATTGAATATTTTGAGAAAGTTTGCTTGTCAAGGAGAAAAAACCCTGAGACTTAAACTATTGCTGATGGTCATGGAAAAACAAAAAATCAAGGCGGGTGAAAATCCGGTTGACATCCGGCAGATGAAGTCGTAATAATTTATTTTTTACGGGATGTAGCGCAGTCTGGGAGCGCACCTGAATGGGGTTCAGGGGGTCGCAGGTTCAAATCCTGCCATCCCGACCAGAGATTTCAAGGGGTTAGGCTTTAGGTCTAGCCCTTTTTTTTGGTCCAAATGGCCTTGATATACCAATGATATACCACGATATACCAAACCCTGCGCATCAGCTGCTTACCTGAGAGTCATAGTATTTTTGCAGCTGGGCCTGAATAAGGGATTTGTGTTGGGCTGTAAGGTGGGAATACCTGTCGGTCATGGCGATGTCGGCATGACCGATCATTTCCTTGGCATCCACCGTCTCCATGGCTGGGACCTATTTGATTGTCGTTCATGTTGGGATGGATCATGAAGGAGCACAGGGAATACGCGCAGCGGCTGATAAATTCCCTGGACAGTCTGACCCGGGAAAATGAACCGGACCGCATTGTTTCCCAGCCGCCTGATGTTCAAAAAAAGC
>NZ_QYZY01000084.1:0-6533 GCF_003838035.1 Desulfonatronospira sp. MSAO_Bac3
AAGTCCATTGTGGACTCCATAATACACGAAGTCAAGGTTTTTTTAAAAAATCCGCCCACCCGATATAAAAAAGGACCAACTGCCTGCTGGAATGGATTTGAATGGCTCATTGGCGGCTACAGGCATGCCTGCTGGACTGAATACCGACCCGGTTGCCCATGATGCCTGGTTTAGAGCCAGGGTCAGGGAGGCCCTTGAGGACTCGCGGCATCCCATGTTGCATGAAGATGTTGAGGCCCGTTTTGAAACCAGACGAAACAAGGCTCGGCATATTTCCCCGAAGACATTCCACAGTATAAAAAAATCGCTTAAACTCCTCATCAAGCCCGGTAAGCAGTTCGAATTGGCTATATGAGAGGCTGCTTATGAGCTTTTCAGGCGACAAAATAAATTGTGCGGACGCTGTTCGCACTTTTTGGCTGTTAATGTTTTGGGAAGCAGGTGGCCGGTTTGTGCGGGTACTTTCCCCTGAATTGCTACTAAACATCATAGAGTAAAGGGCAGGCTTTTGAGCGCAAAAGTCTGCATATTTTTATAGTACACTGCTTTTGACTTTTTGATTATGGAACTATAATCTTTTTTTCAGGAGTACATGAATCATGAAATCTTTTCTTCCGGTGCAATTATTATTGATCATGCTGCTTTTGCTGAATCTTCCGTCCTGCGGTGGAAGCAGCGCTGGCGATGAAGAGCTTGCAGACAAAGTCGGCCAGATGCTTATGATCGGCTTCAGAGGGCTGGTGGTTGATGAGAACAGTCCCATTGTCCGGGATATTCAAAACGGCCTGGTAGGCGGAGTGGTGCTGTTTGATTACGATGTGGCTCTGGAAAGTCCAGCCAGAAATGTCCAGTCCCCGGATCAGCTGAGAAAGCTGGTTGCTGATCTGCAGGCTGCCGGCCCGGATACCCTGTTGGTGGCTGTGGACCAGGAAGGCGGAAGGGTGGCCAGGCTCAAGGAAAAATACGGTTTTCCGCCCACTGTATCCCAGCAGTGGCTGGGTACAGCCGATGATCCTGAGCTGACGTATGAATATGCATCAAAAACCGCCGTTACCCTCAAGGATATGGGTATCAACCTGAACCTGGCTCCAGTGGTGGATGTAAATGTCAATCCGGACAATCCGGTCATCGGCAGACTGGAAAGAAGTTTTTCATCTGATCCGGAAAAGGTGGCTGTGCACGCGGCAGAGGTAATAAAGGCCCACAGGGACAAAAATATTCTGACCGCGCTCAAGCATTTCCCGGGTCATGGCAGTTCCACCGATGATTCACATCACGGCTTTACTGATGTCACCAATACCTGGCAGGAACTGGAACTAGAACCCTATGAACTTCTGTTTGATTCCCCTGGAATGGATATGGTTATGACCGCTCACGTCTTCAATGCGCGTCTTGACCCGCAATGGCCGGCCACCCTGTCTCCCGCGGTCCTGACTGGAATGCTCAGGGAGGACCTTGGCTACGAAGGAGTCATCATTTCTGATGATATGCAGATGGGAGCCATTCATGATGAGTATGGCCTGGAAACAGCCCTGGAGCAGACCATCAAGGCCGGGGCGGATATCATAATTTTCGGGAACAATCTTGTTTATGACCAAGATATCGCCTGGAAGGCCAGGGATATAATTCTGGATCTGGTCCGTGCAGGACAGATTTCCAGGGAAAGAATTGATGAGTCCTATGAACGGATTATGCAGCTCAAATCAACACTGCAGTAACTTGAAGCCCAACGCGGGCCATGCCTGCAACCCCAAAACATTTCCTCACGCAAAGGCGTCCATTTAAATCTTCCTGGAGGTGCTTACGCATTTAATCAGGCCAAGGCGTGACAAGCAAAGCTCGCCAAGGAAGGCAGGTTATCCGGAAAAGTTCAAGCAAAGCACGGCAGTTTTTCATACCTGATTTCATCGATAACCACCTGACAATGGCCTGTCTGCAGCTGCATATTTTTAAGTCCAGAGGCCGTGGCAGCAAGCCTTGCTTCAGGCAGTGCACTGCCTGTAAGCTCAAGGCGCAGGCTTAAGCTGCGGCTTTTTTTCTCTATCCAGCAGTATAAAAACCAACAGGTTGGCAAAAAAGCCCACCACGATCCCGTGAATTTCCCATGGTCCGTTCAGGACATAATTCCAGATGAGCAGGGCCGCAATCCCCGCTCCAGCTCCACCTAAGAACTTTGTGCTGCTGACCCTTCTCTGCATTATGGCCATAACCAGGGGCACCAGGATTATGGGGGCCCAGAAATTGTATGCATATATCAAAATGTCCAGCACGCTTTCGATGGATAAGGCAAAAACCACAGCCATCACTCCCACAAGAAGTGTTACGCAGCGGGCCATTTTGACCTCGGATTCCCGGCTCATGGGTGTTCTGCGAAAGGGTTTCACCATGTCGTTACTGAAGCAGATGGCAGCGGCATTGAGAAAAGAGTCCGCTGAAGACATTATAATGGCAATAACAGCAGCAATTACAATGCCCTGCAGCAAAGGCGGCAGTGCCTGCTGCACCACGTAAGGCATGGCCAGATTGGGGTTAAGTTCGGGATTCAGCACCAAGGCCACCATCCCTATCAGCCCGGTGACAGCAAAAAAAGGAATGGAAAAAAGTCCGCTGTAAAGGGTGCCTCTGACAACCTGGCTCGCATTGCGGCCGATGAGCAGTCTTTGAAGGTATGGCGGAACAAGGGTCTCTCCGACTACAAAAGCCAGAAAAAGGGAAAAAAGGGCGATAACTGCTGCAGGTTCAAGGGAAATGCTTAAATGTCCCTGCGGTACAGTGCTGATAATGTGCTCCACTCCACCTGCACTTTGAATTCCCATGAAAAGAGTCATTGGCAGGCCCACTGCCAGGATTATGAACTGTACAATATCAGTCCAGACCACAGCCTTCATGCCTCCTGCAGTGGCGTAAGCGATGACAATACTACACCCTAGCAGTATACCCCAAAAACGTTCAAACCCGAGAAATACATTGGTAATGTATCCGATGGCACCGATTTGCGCGCCCAGGATTCCGGCACAAAGAATGAATCCGAACAGACCTGAAAATACCTTGGCGGTCTTGCCGTAATGAACCTCCATTATATCGCCCACTGAGATGGCGTCCCGGTATCTGTCCATCCTGGGGGCTATATATCCTGCCACAAGGATTTCCTTGAGGCTGAAGCCCCACAGGGCAACTATATTGACAATGCCGAACAGAAAAACCTTTTCAGCATTGCCCATGGAAAAACCGCCTCCAATAAAGGATGCGGACAGGGTGGCAAAAATTACCATCGAGCCGTAGGCTTTGCCTGCCACAGCGAACTGGGAAAGATTTTTGATGCCCCGGCCGGCCAGTATGCCGATAATGAGTACGCCGGCCAGGTAAACCAGAATAATAAAGTTGGTCATGAAAAAGTCCCTTACAGGCTGCAGGTTTAAAGGCAAGGAAAAAAGCTTCTGGGTCCAGAGAAAAGCCACTTTTTAGACCGGATGACTGGTTTTCCGGGTTTGCATTCGTCCACCACTGTCGGCCTGGGGGAGTTTGCGCCATGCTTGAATTAAATCCCCCCTGTCTACTTCAAAACATGGGCCTGCTGCGCCTTTCTGTTGGTGGCGCTGCCGGCCCGGATTTCTTTTTTATCCAGCCTGAGTTTCACATAATCGCTCAAAAGGTAGATGATGCGCTCCACCTTGTGCGTGGACTGCAATACAGCCTTGAGATGGGCATCATCATGCTCCTTTTGCCTGCCCCGGTATTTGTCCCGAAGATGGTCGAAGCGCTGCCGGTATTGCGATGTAAGTCCTTCCAGCATGGTAAAATCCATTACATCCCCGGTCTCAACAGCCATGGCTGTGGTATCGATCATGGTCCTCAGGCTTTCATGCATGAGCTGCTGCAGTTCTGATCCATCCACTGAAGGCTGCATACCCTTGCCGGGTTTTTGCTCCAGAAAGGCGTAGAGGTTGTTTTCCAGTGAAATGGCTATTTCCAGGCGGGCATTGCACTGGCGGTAGTTGTTTATGGTTTTTTCGTTCAATGGTTCTGCAGCTACCTGGTCCAGAGATTCTTTGAGCTCCCCGGTGAGGTAGAGAAACCTGTTGTGCATTTCTTCCAGCCTGGACCGGTGGACAGGGGCCGCCCTGGACTCGTCGTCTTCGGTATAATAGCCGGAGACAACCTTCCACAGATGGGGTTCTTTTTCCCTGAACTGCTGCAGGCGGGTATCGGGATGTGTGTAAATATCCCCGAACTGGAAGGGATTCATATAACCTTTCCAGAGGATAAAAAAACGCAAAGCGAAAAGAAGAAGCACCATGAACATGGTCAAGTAGAAAATAAGCCCCAGGCTTATTTCATAGGGGGTGTACATCAGGGCGCAGGTGTAAATGATGCCGCCCAGAATGGAAATTTCTGCATAGGTGTCCTGCTTGAGCATTTCGATGTTGAAGTCCGCCCTGACAATGTCCCGCAGGATCACGCCTCCGGAAGAAGTAAGAACCGCCATGGCCGGACCCCAGAGCCAAAGCGGTTCGGCCCTCATCTCCAGGGCCACGCCCACTCCGATGACGGTGAAACTGGCTACGGCCCAGGCATCGAAAAACTTGAACAGGCGGTCAAAAACGCTGCCAAGCCTATTTTCAATAAAAGCGTCTATTTTTTTGGCCAGGGTGCCGGAACGGTCGTGAATAAAATCGTAATACCTGATGATTGCGAATCCGGCCAGGACTATAGCAATGGCCACCAGGAAATAAGCCGGGGTTTCCAGGACAAAGACCTGGTCCACCCCGAGAAAAAGATCGCGCAGAACCCCGCCGCCGATGGCCGGCAGTGTAGCCAGAACCAGTGCCCCGAATAAATTGTAGCGCTCTTTGCGGGCCAGAAGCACCCCCGAGGTACAAAATGCCGCTATGCCCAGGAGATTTAGCACGGCGAACCAGGTCTGGCCGGTGGTGATGGACAGGTAAGCCGGAAGGACAAAGTCGCGGTGCAGGGTGCTTATACGTCCCTGCTCCTGCATGTCCTGCAGGATGGAGTTGAATTCTTCCAGCTGACCCCTTGATATGCTTTTTTTGCTAAAGAGAATATGAACCGGGATTTCCTGGCTTTTGATACCCAGTTTCTGCACCAGGCCGGATGCCTGAGACCTGGCAGTGAGGCGGTCCATGATTATGGGGTTGGCCACAAAAAGGTCCACCCTGCCCTCAACTACCAGGTGCAGGTTTTCCTCATAACCCTGGGAAGTGATGAGTTCCAGGTTAGGCGGAGGATCCTGCATAAGCTTCCTGAACTCTTCTGAACCGTAGGCATGGCCTTCAATCACGGCAATCCTCAGTTCCTCGCTTTGCAGGAACTGGAGTAACTCCTGCACCGAGTTCAAAGAGCTCAGCTTATCAATGCTTTTGTGGTAGTAGATTTCGTTTCTTTCTGTGCGGTAAGGCTTTGAAAAGTAAGCGAACTCCTCGCGGGCTTCTTCATAATAGGCCCCCATGAGAAAGTCTGTTTCACCGGTTTTGAGGCCTTCCAGGATTTCAGCCCAGGACATGGGCTCGAAAGTTACCCTGTGCCCGGTCTGCTCAAAGAGCTCCCTGGCTATCTGTATATCCAGTCCGGTGACTTCGGCCGCTGTTCCTGTGCCTGCCTGCATTTGATATGGTTCATCCGGGTACCAGCCGCTTCGCAGTTCATGGGCCTGGTTTTGGGCAAAGGCAGGATACAAAATGCCTGAGAAAACCACAAAAAGACAGATGAGAAAGCACAGCCTGCAGGATTGCAGAGCCCTGTATGCAGAATTTATGGTCAAAGCAGGCATGGCTTGAAACATTGTCTTTTTATCTTGCTGGTAAACAGGAAATTATCCAAAGGCCGGGTTTGTATAGTTGATGTTTTGTCCAGGAACTTATTCTTTTCAGATATCCTGCCTTTTTATTTTTCCACAGTTACCGGCTTGTCGGATGTGCCGGCGTAAAATACAATTATCTCTGCCGGTTCGTCCGCCTCGTTTACCCCGTAATGCCATTTATCCACCACCTCCACTATGGCTTCTCCAGACTGAAGGATGAGGGTCTCGTCTTCTTCCGTGACCACCTTCAACTCTCCCTTTAGCAGAACACCGACGTTGATTACAGGGTGCTTGTGCAGGGGCAGTGTTGTCCCCGGAGGCACAGTTATTCTAAGCACCTTTATTTCAGGAGTACCCTCTGGATAATCGGGAAGCATTTCCCCGTCCCAGCTCTTGCTGGTCTGAATGAGTACCTGCGATTCAACCCCGGTCTCTTCACCAGCCCATGCGTTTGTCCACAAGAGCAGGGTCAGCAGCATAAATGAAGCGATACATTTTTTCGTATTCAAGATGTTCTCCTTAAAGATGTGACTGAAGGAAAATATTGCAGATTTATTGATCATGACCGGTTCTGAGGATCTTGAACTGGAAGTATCTGTTTAGCGCTTTTAAGGAAAGCAGGGGACAGGCACTCCGGGACCCACTTGAGCATCATTTTGTGCTTAAAATATCTCATTTTTTGGGACAAGTGGGTCCCGGAAGAGCCAGTCCC
>NZ_QYZY01000085.1:0-2186 GCF_003838035.1 Desulfonatronospira sp. MSAO_Bac3
AGCACGGCAGGGTGCTGACATCGGATCTTTCCATAATGATCAAGTCCCTGATAACCGCTGAGCAGACGGCCAAGATGCTCTACCCGGACCTGGATGTAGTGGGGGAGGCCGAACCCATTCTGCGCAGTATAGGTAAGGAGCGCTTCAAGCCGGACAATCTGCTCAAGGGACTGTACAAAAACTTCAGATACCTGCTCAGGTTTCAGTACCAGCTGCCCAGGCAGGCCATGGATATCATCAGCAAGCTGGACCAGGGACAACTGGCCATCCGCTTTCGGCATGAAAACCTGGAAGGCATGCAGACCACCATGGAAACAGTGGTCAACAGGCTGGTGGCGGGCATAATTGCCGCGGCCCTTTTTCTGGGGGCGAGCATGATTTTTGTCGCGGATACAGGCCCCATGCTGTGGGGGCACCCTCTGCTGGGCCCTCTGGGATACGCTGTGGCCACAGTCCTGTGCCTGAATCTTGTGGTGACCATGCTTCGTTCCAGGAGACGGCGGTTTAGGAAATGATTGAACTGAAGTTGTGGTTTCCTGTATGTTATGGGCGGCCATGTAGCAGGCTGTTCACCTCCAGGGGCGGGCTTTTGTCCTTTTGTCGTTTGAGTTTAAGTCCCTGCACGGGACACCTGCTCACGCACACTCCGCAGCCCATGCACAGGTCCTGTGAGACCACGGGGCCTTCCCTGGACATGGCGATGGCTTGAAAAGGACATGCCTGGGCGCATTCGCCGCACTTGATGCACAGCTCCTGGTCCGCATCTGCTGCGTAACCTGATGAGGCCAGCATGGGCACACCGTTTCTGTGCGCCTGCATGGCCCCGCAGCAGCAGGAGCAGCAGTTGCAGATGGCGTAGAACCTGCCCAGCATGGCATCCTTGAAAAAGGCATGCTGCACGTGTCCCCTGGCGTGTTCCTGCTCCAGTATCCGGCAGGCCTCATCAGAGGTGATGCTTCGGGCCTTGCCGGGATGGTGCTCCAGGATGAATCCCGCAAAGGGCTCGCCTATTATGAGACAGACCTGCAAAGGCTCGCAGGGATGCGGGCTGGAGGCCCTGCAGGGGCACTTAAGGGCCACTATGTGTCCTGGGTTTTTAAGTACGATGCGCCTGGCCCGGTCGTAGGGAATGACCTGTTCCAGATTTCCCAGGTCCACGCTTTTGTTGATCTGTACCAGTCTTTTGGCCTCCTGGACAGGCAAGACTTTACCGTGATAGCCGTGGGCGAATTTTATTCTGGCTCTGGCCCTGGCCCGTGAGTCATTGGCGCGCAGAAGCACCCGGACAGAACGGAGAACTTTGCCGGCAGGCCCGGACAAAGGGTGCCTGCCCGTGGCCAGGGAAATATAAAAATACGGCCAGCGGCCGTATATATATCCGTGCAGCCTGGAAGAAAGAGAGTCATCCGCATCCCGGGACGCCTCGGTAAAAAAAGCTCTGGTGGAAGGTCTAATCCATCTGGTCAATCTGCTGGTCCTCCGGGTAAGAAGTTAAGCTTTTTTAAGCAGCTTGTTGCGTAACGAGTAAATAGCAATAGTTGACAAAAAAATAAATCAGGCAAAAAAGAGCTTGATTTTTTTTGCAATTTTGTTTAGCAGTTGCCAAGTTTAGTCATACAACATAACCTGTGGTAAGATATGAAAAAAATCATCTGCATTACCGTCATATACCTGTTTCTCCTGGCTGCGCCCCTGAACTCCTCGGAGTTTGCCATGCCCATGCCCACCGGATCGGCAGCCCAGCTTCAGAGCATTGAAACCCAGGACACCAGGGGGCTGGCGGACAATCTTTCCTTTATCTCCGCAGGAGTGGTCAACACCCTTATGGGCATGCTCGGGGATTGATTTTCTGCCTGGCTTTTTGTGCATGCCCATCCTCCACTGGACCATCTTTAACCAGCGCCCATGGCAAACAAGGTTCTCTTTATTTCTGGCTGGGCCGGATACCCTGAGTTTTTCCCGCATCTCGGCTCCCATTCTTTTTTTGTCCTTCCTTTCGTCTCTCACAGTCAGAGCGACATAGAAAATCTTCTGCGCTCCCATTCATGGGATATTGTCCTGGCCTGGTCCCTGGGGGCCAACCTGTGCCTGCAAAACCCAGGATCAATAAGTACCAGGCATCTGGTTCTGATAGCTCCCTTTCTGGATTTTACCCGGCACACCCCGGTTAACGGCATTCAGGACAT
>NZ_QYZY01000086.1:0-24388 GCF_003838035.1 Desulfonatronospira sp. MSAO_Bac3
ACTCATGAATGTCGGAAGAAAGTGAGTGCTGGATGGTAAATTCAGTCAGCGGCATCAGGCCGGTGGCTGATTATCCTATCCATCCTGTTAATCCTGTCTAAGGCCTGCCACGCGTCCTGCCACGCTTCTTAGCGTGGTTATTGTTTTTTATGACAGGGTTTCAGTAGTCTAATTGTTTTTGGGGACTATAACCAGGGTGCCCTGGTGATTCAAAATATCCACCTCTACCCCGTAGACCGCCTTAACCATCTCCGGGGTCAATTCTTCTATCCCGCCGTGGTGATAAATACCGCCGTCTTTTAGAAACAGAAACTTATGCGCGAAACGCAGGGCCAGGTTCAGGTCGTGCATGGTCATGACCGCTGCCAGTTCGTGTTCCTGGACTACAAAGTCGATGGTGCGCAGGATTTCCAGCTGGTTTTTCAGATCCAGGCTGCTGGTGGGCTCGTCCAGAAGCATGACAGTGGGTTCCTGCACCAGGGCCCGGGCGATGCATACCTTTTGCAGCTCGCCTCCGCTCATCTGGTCCAGATGGCGCAGGGTGAGTTTTTCCAGTCCCAGGCGCTTGATGGCGGCGTCAACTATGCGCAGGTCATTGTGGGTCACTTTCCACCCAAGATAAGGCCTGCGTCCCAGAAGTACGGCATCAAAAGCGGTCATGCGGCCCATTTCCGTTTTCTGGGCCACGTAGCTCAGGTTTCTGGCTATCTCTTCGGAGCGCATCCTGAGAACATCGCGGTCTTTGACCAGTACCCGGCCCTGGCTGGGCTTGAGGATGCGGTTTATGCAGCGCAAGAGGGTGGTCTTGCCTGCGCCATTGGGGCCAAGGATGCCCAGTATTTCCCCGTGGGCCACCCTGAAGTCCAGGTTTTTGAGTACCAGTCCCTGGTCGTATCCTATGCACAGGTCCTGTACATTGAGAATCATGGCCTGCGCCCCTTTATCAGCAGATACAGAAATGCCGGAGCCCCCAGAAAGGCGGTGAGTACAGATACCGGCAGAACATGCGGGGCCAGAATGAGCCTGGCGGCCAGATCCGAGGCCAGAAGCAGCACTCCCCCGGTGAGGCAGGAGGCGGGCATGAGAAAACGGTGATCATCACCGATGACCCGGCGCACTATGTGCGGGCAGATAAGACCCACAAAGCCTATGATTCCCAGAAAGGAGACTATTGTGGCCGTGGCCAGGGAAGCCATGAGCATGCCCAGAAGGCGGACCCGGTCCACCCTGACTCCAAGCCCCCTGGCTGTCTCATCGCCGGCCTCGATGGCGTTGTAGTTCCAGCGGTTGTAGATGAAAAAAACCATGCATACGGCCACCACCACGGCCATAATGCGGATTTCATTCCAGCCTGCGCGGCCTACGTCCCCGAAGGTCCAGAAGACCATGGCCGCCAGCTGTATGTCGTCAGCAAAGTACTGCAGAAACATGGTCCCGGCGTTGAACAGGGCCCCCAGGGCCACACCGCTTAAGACCAGTACTTCCGGGGTGGCCCCGCGCAGCCTGGAGATGGCCACGATGACCATGGAAGTCAGCATGCAGAAGATAAAGGCCACTATGGTGGTCAGGTAGGGGTTTAATATGCTTACCGCCCCCACCTGGGTGCTCTGCATGACTCCGGCTCCCAGGATCATGACGGCCAGGGCGGCCCCGAACGCACCGGCCTGGGAAATGCCCAGGGTGAAGGGAGACCCCAGAGGGTTTCTAAGTATTGACTGCATGGCTGCACCGGCAGCGGCCAGTCCGGCTCCGGCCAGAAAGGCGGCCAGGGCGTGGGGCAGGCGGATATTTAAAACTATGGTCTGAAAGCGCGACTCTTCGCCCTGGCCAAGGAGGATGCGCAGAACATCAGAGGCTGGAATGTAAACAGCCCCCTTGGATATGGCCAGGATGAAAAACAATACCCCCAGGACAGCAAGAAAGATAAGAAACAGTCCCTTGCGCCGGATATATGTCCTGTACTCAGGAGGCAGGTGTCCGTTCTCGAAGTGTGACATAGCTTATTTTTAACCATTCAGTTGGTGCGGAGACCGGCTTGAGGACAGTCCCCGCGATAACCTTTCCTGTACAAATTAATATATGACAAAAGCTAAGTTGTGTGAACCTGCATAGATAGTACTCAGCGGGGACAGTCCCCAAGACTGGTGCCAGTAATCAATACCGAGGACCCCCTGAATGGTTCCGTTTATTCCAGGTCGATCCTTGAAAAACCCATGCCGTCAAACTGACGGTTCATCTTTTCAAAGGCCTTGTCCTCATTCAGAAATACGGAAATCTCTTCAGCCTTGCGCATGGGGTCAATATCCTGGAAGCGTTCAGGATAGAGAACGCTGCCGATATAATAGGCATTGGCGAAAATGGTTTCAAAGTTCTGGGTATAGTAATTATACGGGAATACCCCGTATACCCTGCCTTCATCCACAGCGCTTAAATGCCTGTAGGCCGGATCGTTCTGCAGCTGGTCTCTGGCGTTGGCCCCCCTGTCCAGCTGCATGGTGGATGTGTCGATGAAGATTATCTCTGGATCCCAGACCATGATCTTTTCCTTGGATACTGTGGCATGATCCATCTTTTTGTCTTCGGTGTTCAGTTCGTCAGCCACATTGCGGGCATGCAGAAACTCAAAAGGTGCATAAGATGGTTCGGTGGACTGAAAGCCGTGGGGGCCTCTATGGGCCATCCCTCCGATGTAGCAGGTGGGCCTGTCCTGTTCCGGGATGTCTCGAGTGCGGCTTCTGAGGTCCTCTTCCAGGTCGTCAAAATACTCTATTACTTCCCAGGCCCTTTCTTCCTCGTCCATGACCCTGCCCATGAGGAGCAGAGAGTCGTCCAGGTCATCTCTGGCATGAGTTAGATTGCCGTAGTAGAGGCTTATCACCGGGATACCGGTTTTGTCCTGCAACTGGTCCGGGTTGGGTCCTGAATCAGGGTTGACCTTGAAGATTACCTGGGGCTGGGGATCAAGTCCGGCTATAAGTTCCGGGGAGTCGTGCCCGCGGAATTCTCCGAAAAGCGGGTAATCCTTGAACTGGGGGTTGGCCAGGGCATAGGGGCGGGGATTGATGCCTGAATCGCGTTTTTCCATGCTGTCCACGCCCACAATGCGGTCATGGGCCTGAATATAGGTCAAAAGCCTCAGGCAGCCTGAGCCGGAGCAGATGACCCTGTCCACCTGGGAGGGGATGTTCAGCTCCCGGCCGGTATTGTCGGTTATGCTTATTTTGTCTTTGGCTTCCAGGGTTCCGATTGGTGCCGCCAGAATCGCCAGCATGACCATGCCGGCGAGGAAAGCAAATCCGGGCCGGAGAAAATTGCCGAAGAAATGTCCAGGTGCAGGTTTAAGCATATTTGTATCTCCTTAAATAAAGGTTTTATGTCCTCTTTCGAAGTATCTCCAAGGCAATACAGTGGTTTTCAGCTAAGCCAGGCAGAGATTATCGGCCTCTGAGCATTAACGCCTGAGTACAAATGGCAAGGATTATGTATCCCTGGAATCTGCCCCGGTAGACCATGAACAAAAATTTACGGGTTCAGCGTGCCAGGCAGAAGTGCAGATCGTTACACGAATAAAAAAAAGATGTCAAAATGAAAACAATGTCGGTTGTGCAGTAACACGTTGAAGGGCTGAAGTATGCAGAGTATATGGTGTCCAGGGAGCGATTTGTAACAATTAATGTCCAGGGAGCTGGCCCGCATTCCCATGGATAAGCTTCAGAAATACATAGTGGAGATGGAATCCTTTTCCGGAAATGCGCAAACAGCGGACAAGATAACCAGTGCGGATCCATATTCTGTGGTCTGGGACAAGTGATTACTGGAGGCTATGTCTGCAAAAAAGTCCTGCGCTATACAACCAACACTGTTGGGTCCGGTGGAAACCGGATGTGGTGAGACTTCTCGAAAGCGAAACACAAAACATAAAAACAGAATTGCCATAAGTTCTGGATTTTCTTTCTTGACTGTCCGGCTTACCTGTGGATAAGGTGCTCTCAATCACTTGGGTGCTCAAAATGAGCTTAATAGGGAACCCTGTGCAAATCAGGGACGGGCCCGCCGCTGTAACCGGGGACGAATGCCGCATGAGGCCACTGCCCGGCACTTACTTTTCTAAATTTTTTCCTTCAAGAAAAAAGTAAGTGCTGGGTGGGAAGGCGCGGTGGAGGATGATCCGGAAGTCAGAAGACCTGCCTGAGTGAGCGCGTAAGACAGCATTCTTCGTGGCAGGAGAGTCTTGCGCAGTGAGTGGCAGGATAAAACCGGGAAATCCCGCACTTACTTGGGCTGCATTCTTATGCTGCCCTGTGGCTGACGCAGATCAGTCCAAGTAAGTGCGGGATTTTTTTTGTTTAAACATCAATAAGGAGATAGGTATGAGACAAGTATTGCTTTCGCTGACATTGCTTTTATTGCCCATGTTCATGATGATTCAGGGCTGTCATGCGCACAGTCACGGACACGATCATGACCATGATCACGATCACGACCATGGGCATGAACACCATCATCATGACGAGGACAAAGATATGAAAAAAGGTATTCTGCTTGCTGCTTTCGGTTCCAGTTATCCCCAGGCTCAGCCTGCTTTGGACAATATTGAGAAAATGACCAAAGAAGCCTTCCCAGAGGTGCCTGTACGCTGGGCTTACACTTCCAGGATGGTCAGGCATTCTCTGGCCAAAAAGGACAAGCATTTTGATTCCCCGGCCATGGCCCTGGCCAGAATGGAGGATGAAGGCTTTACGCACGTAGCGGTTATGTCCCTGCATACAATCGGAGGTGTGGAGTTTCATGAACTCAGGTCGGTTGTGGGTGCCTTTCAGGATATGCAGAGCAACCTGAAGCAGGTGAGCCTCAGTTCGCCTCTTTTGGGTTCACCGGATGTAATGGAAAGGGTCCGGGACAGCATGCTGGACAATCTTCCAGCAGATAGAAAAGCGGACGAGGCGGTCATCTGGGTGGGACACGGGTCTTATCATCCCAGCAATGCCTTTTACCAGGCCCTGGCCTACAAGCTGCAAAGAAAGGATGAAAACGTGTTCATGGCCACTCTCGGCTGTCTTGGCGGGTCACCTTCTTTTGAAGATGTAAAAGAAGAAGTTAAAGCCAAGGGCATTGATAAGGCCTATCTTGTGCCATTCATGTCCGTAGTGGGAGCGCATACCATCAGGGATGTGGCCGGCAAGGACAATTCCGGCCATGACCATTCCCACGATCATGGACACGAACACAATCATGATCACGAACATAACCATTCTCATGACCACGGCCATGACCACGATCATGACCATCACCACGGTGATCCCTGGAAGCAAAGGTTGCAGGATGCCGGCATTGAGACAGAAGTAGTTTTAAAAGGCACTGGAGAGTACGATGATTTTGTCAACATCTGGCTGGATCAACTGAAAAAGGCCGTTGAGCAATTGCATTAACAGTACATGAAGCGTCTGCATGATTTTTTTGCAGGGGCTAATTTTGCAACTTGACAAGAACGTCTTTTTTTACTTGAGTAAATAATAATTAAGGACAGTCGTCTCAGGTTTTCCCCAGTCAGGGGAAATGAAAAGGGAATCCCGTGTAAATCGGGAACCGGCCCGCGGCTGTGAGCGGGGACGAAAGCCGCATTAAGCCACTCTGGACAGAAACAGGGGAAGGCGCGGCAAGCCCAGCACTCACTTCATTTCTGTTTGTTGCTTATAATCAGGTTGTACTGCAAGGAGCCAACCGGTTTAACTGGCAACAATTAGTACCTGAAGTGAGTGCTGGGCAAGTAGGACGATCCGCAAGTCAGAAGACCTGCCTGAGACCTTATTGGACCGCCCCTTCGGCGCAGGGTGGCGGCCGAGCCTATTCGAGGATGAAAACGGGACATCCCCGGATCGAAGTGTATTTCGATCCGGGGATTTTTTTTGCAAGAAAACGGACAGAAGCGCCGGCTGTCCTCCAAACCGTTCAAGGAGGAAAAAATGGATACTATCCACCTGGAAATGCACGGGGTGTGCATGAAAAGCCGCAGTATGCGTATGACCAGGACGGGTGCGGAAGCTGTGCTGCAGTTCTGCCGGGAGTACAATATCAATGTATACCGGCTTTTTGATTCACCCGGGGATGTCAGAAGTCTTCTGCCCGCGGGAGAGCATGTGGATTGCTTAGAAGAGTGCTATATGTACTGCAATGATAAGCCGGATGTTTATGCTTATATCAATGACAGGCAGGTAAAAACACTGGATTTTGGATTGTTTCAAAATTTTACCCGGCATGCAGTGCTTGACGATGGAGGCGATGAACATGTTGTCATTGAAAAGGCGGCAATCAACGATGGCATCATGGTCTTTGAAGACAGGGGCAGTCACCTGGGACAGCTTAATATTCAGGATATACGCCTGCCCATTAAAAGATCGCTTATTGACAACAGTCTTTTGTTCAATGAAGTATATCATGGTCATAAAATGTTCAATATAAAGCTCATGGAGCTTTCTCCAGGAGCAATGCAGGCCATCAATGTGCGCAGTAACGGCCAGAAGATTTCATTTATTGATTTCTTAAACAGTGTTTCTGTCTCTGGATGGCGGGCACAGAACATGATCTCGGAAATTTCCAGAACCATTCAATAGGAGGTGTATTATGTACGCAGACAAGGAACAAAAAGAAATATTGCAGAGCAAGGGTTGCTTGCTGACTGATCAATACCTTCACGACTACGAAGACTGCTTTGTAAACAAGTGGGATGAGCTCATAGACTGGGAGAAGAGAGCCAAAAGCGAGGGGTCTTTTTTTTATGATATTTTCAGACAGAGGAATGTGCAGAGCATTATGGACGTGGCCGCCGGCACCGGCTTTCATTCGGTGAGGTTTCTTGAACAGGGCTACAGGGTGGTCAGCGTGGACGGAAGCGCCAACATGCTGGTGCAGGCCTTTGAAAACGCCCGGGACAAAGGATATATCCTGAGCACGGTGCATACGGACTGGAGACGACTCAGCTTTGATGTGCAGGGCGAATACGACGCCCTTATCTGCCTGGGCAATTCCTTTACCCACCTTTTTGATGAACACGACCGGCGCAGGGTGCTGTCCGAATTCTACAGCAAACTCAAGCCGGACGGGGTGCTTATAGTGGACCAGAGAAACTATGACCGTATCCTGGATGAAGGTTATTCCTCCAAACACAAATATTATTACTGCGGCGAGAACGTATCTGCAGAACCGGTGCAGGTGAAGGACGATCTGGTCCAGTTTGAGTATACCTTTCCAGACGCTTCTGTGTTTCATCTGAACATGTTTCCCCTGCGCAAGGCTTACATGCAGAAACTTCTCTACGAGACCGGCTTTGGGTCAGTGACCACTTACGGGGATTTTCAGGAAACCTTCAGAGGCGAGGAACCTGATTTTTATATCCATGTAGCGGATAAAGGCATACCTGACCAGAGCTGACAGTCTTGAGCCTGCGTTAGTCTGCTTAAAAAAGTGCCTGCAAATTTTTTTGCAGGCACTGCAAGACTGTCTTGTCCATCAAGGGTAACCATTATGGATGGAAACCGGTTTTCAATGGTTGTGGAGTTGTCTGTCCATGTTTTCCGGCCAGGGCCTGGCCCGATGTCTCAGAAAAATGCCGGCTAATTTTTAACCTGGACCATCATTGTCATTGACCGCCTTTCATATTTCTCTCCGGAGTATTAAATTAGGATAAATGCATTACCTTTTGTACTCCAGCTTTTTGCGTAATATCCAGTACCAGGGGATTGGAAGGTGTTCCTCGTTCTGCGGCATCGCCGCCGTTCTTGGTTCTTGGTTTTAACAAAGAACTAAGAAACTTGAGAGTTAAAAGTTATCGGTTAATTGTTAATAGTTGAAGAAAAAAGGTCATGATTTCAGGTGGTTGTGCTGCATGCATTCTGAATGTGCAAGTTTAAAAAAGTGCTGTAAATTCAAGGTGTTGTGCGAGAACTTCTGACTGTCCAGTAAGAACGAAGAACGAGAAACAGCGGCGCAGCCGCGGGGCAGCGCAGCTGCGGGTAAATCCCTGTATTACAGGGAACGTATAAACTCAGCAAAATGCAGGATACGCCGGCTGTGGTCACGATTAAAAAGAAGGTGCTCGAAATCCTTTTGTTTTTGGCGCATATCAACTGCTTGCAGTGACTTTTCAACAGCAGCCTTAAGTTCGGCAAGGTTGTGAATAGCAAAACGATGCCCAAGAAACTGATAATCCGGTTCTGTCCGTGACAGCAGGAACATGACGTCGTAATAATCACGTCCTTTACCCCTGTCGAGCATGGCGGCTATCTTCATGGCACACAGCACTGCCTGGGACGGAACTGGAAATGGGAAAAACAAACCGCAGCCCTTGATGAATTCCATAGCCGGCTCATAGGGTGTCTGCTGATCCTGGGCTTCAAGTTTCAGGAGAAATCGCGCTTCGCGATGTCCGGAAATGCCTAAGTTAAACAGAAGCTCCGGAAAATACAGGCTGCGTCGAAACGCCTTCAACCCGCTCTTTTCTCGGGCTCTGGCCTTAACTTTAAACCCACTGCGTTGCAGGAAGGTGAGAACATCATCTGACATCCGGATGAAGTCTTCTTCAATCAGGTTTTTGCAGTCAAAATCCAAGTCTTCGGAGAAACGATCGATGCCCTTGGTCAGACGCAGGTTCGTGCCTCCGATAAAGGTCATTTTACGGATGTGCTCTGTGGAGGAAAGATAATCCAGAGTCAACAGCTGCACATACTCTTTGAGGATATGCTTTTGAAAGACCGCATTCTCAGCCATTGAAGCCGGATAGTAATTTTTGAGCTGTTCGATTGAGATCATAGGTTATACACCTTTTCCAGTAATTGCATGCGCTTTTCAAGACGTGCACATTGAAAGCTCTTTCCCATTGTCAGCCATGTCCGCCTGTCCCAGTGCGTACGCAGTATATCCCCATCGAGCCGGAGTTCGAGAAGCTCGGACTCTGTATTATAGAAGGGATACAGATAGAGCAGGTCCAGCAGCGCCTTCTCACTGGTCGCATAGGGGGTTGTCCGACCGTCTGCAATTGGGCGGCGGAAATAGCCGAACATCAAATCGCTCTTGACGCTTTTGTAGGAGTACTCACCGAATTCGTTGGTAAATGAGGCGGTTTTCAGTGAGGTGACGCTGGTTATTTGGACCACGGATTCGGGAATCAAGCCATAAAATGCGAGTGCCGAGTGCAGACTGATGTAGGAGGGGTTATAGATTCTGCCGGCGATATATTCGGCGAATTCCGGCTTGTCCTTGTATTCAGGAAAGGCGTACCATCCACGCCGCAGATGTACCAGGTACCCCTTTTTTGTCCACCGGACCAGGTTGTTGCGATCAAATCCCGGCTGCCACGCATATACCTGATGGATACTGAAACAGCCAAGGTCAAACATTTTGTTTTTGAATTCAATCCAGTTCATAATATATTTCCATTATGCAGCAAATATGCTGATTTTTAGAAATAAAAAATGGGAATTGTCAAGCAGGTTTTGTAAGCAAATATGCCCAGAGCCAACAGATATTTTTGCATGACCATGTGGGGGCCTATTACTCATAGGCTTTCACTATCAAAAAAGTAAAAAAATTAGTGAGTTACCACTGAAATCCTGCTTGCCCAGCCTGTCACGCCTTTGGCGTGATTGAATAGCTCAATGAGCTAGCCCGCAGGGCATTCAACTGGGGTGCCAAAAAAATCTTCCCAGGCACTGATGATAATTATGATTAACAAGAATAAGGTGGCAGTAAGCATTCAAGGGGTACTCGTTTTTAGTCCCTGGCACTCACGCCAGAAGCGTGATTCCGGCACCCTGAATGCTTACAGGTGGCAAGCTTGACAAGGGTGGATGGTTGATTATAAGATACCTTCAAAATCATACTGCATTGCACAAAACACCCCTGTATTTTAATGCTTAGTGTAGGGAAATAAGCTGTATAAATTTGAAATGTACCGCCATCATTTGCAATTTCTGGATAGCTGGCTCAAGGACAGCAGACGAAAGCCCCTGGTCATCCGCGGCGCCCGTCAGGTCGGCAAGTCTACGCTTGTTCAGCTGTTTGCAAAAGAATATGGCAAGGATTTGCTTGAGTTAAACTTAGAGCGCTATCCAGAATTATCCGAAATATTTAATACCAAAGACCCTGATCATATTATCCAGCAGATTGAATTTCTGCCGGGAATGAAACAAGTCAGTCAAAATTCCCTGCTTTTTCTGGATGAGATTCAGTCTGTTCCCGAGGCGATTCCGGCATTACGGTATTTTTACGAAGACAAGCCCTGGTTGCCTGTTTTAAGTGCCGGGTCTTTGCTGGAGTTTGTCTTGTCCGACCATTCTTTCTCCATGCCTGTAGGCCGAATACAGTATCTGCATATGGGGCCCATGACATTTTCTGAATTTCTGATGGGCATTGGGGAAGAAAAGCTTGGTTCCTTTATACTTAATTATGAGCCGGGCCAATCCATAGGAGAGATTGTTCATGGACGACTGCTGAGTTTGCTGCGTTCTTATTACTTTGTAGGCGGAATGCCCGAAGCAGTATCAGTTTTTGCTGCAACCAAGAGCTATAAGCAGGTCAGCCGGGTTCACAATTCCGTTCTCGAAACCTATCTTGAAGATTTCCCAAAATATATCGGTTCAAGAAATTTGAACCGCATGCGCAGAGTATTTCACTTTATTGCCAGAAATGTCGGAAGAAAGATAAAGTACAGTAATATCTCTTTTGAAGACCAGAGCGGTACTTTGAAAAAAGACATTGATCTTTTATCCATGGCCCGGGTCATAGGCAAGGTAATACGCAGTCATTGTTCCGGACTACCGCTTCATGCAGATATTGATGAGAAAGTATATAAACCACTTTTCCTGGATGTCGGCTTGATGAATGCTGTTTGCGGACTTGACTGGAGAGCGGTTTCTCAAATGGATGATGCGCAGCTGATCAATGAAGGGGCCATTGCCGAACAATTCGCAGGGCAGCACTTACAGAACATGTTTTCGGATGCGCTGAACCAGGAATTGACCTATTGGCTCCGTCAGGGCCGGTCTTCAAACGCTGAACTTGACTTTGTGGTGCAGACCGGTGGGCATATTATTCCCGTGGAAGTCAAAGCCGGCGCTGCAGGGTCACTTAAGTCACTGCACCAGTTTATGGGCAGCAAAGAAGCGCCTTTAGCTGTTCGACTGGATGCATCTTTTCCTTCCGTAACCCGGATAGATACCAAAATCAGCACAGGCAAAACCTTCAGGCGGGTTCAATATCCGCTGCTCTCTCTACCACTGTACCTCATCGAACGTCTGGGGACTGTTGCAGCGTATTATTGTGAGAATCAGGAATAGGAGTGGGTTAGCAGTTCAGCACTACCGCGACACTTTATTTGAACTCGAAGGGGACTGGCTCTCCCGCACTTATTTCTATCCGGACGTAACCATTCAGAAAAGGGTCCGGTTGCCAGGCACCATCATTGACTGCTCCATCAGTGGTTACAATCCAGACGATACTCATACAGGCTGGCTCTGGTCAAATCAGGTCATTTTTTATCCCGTTTTTCTGGGGGATGCTGCTGGCGTTGCAGCCTTTGGCTATTTGCAGGGCCAGGTCTTTGATCGGAATTGATGTTGAAATTTAACATCAAAAATATATTGACATCCTGTTTTTGCCTGGTTTAGACGTTCGATCACCTTGAAGATGAATTTGGATTTCAGTTTTATTATTAACTAATGCTGTAGGCTGGTTTAGATTGTTTTAAGGCCTAAAAAGGAGGCATAGATGAAAAGTGTCATTACTGTTTTTTGGGCAACGCTGAGCATGGTGTTATTCTCGTTCTCAGTGTCCCTGGCGCACTGCATATGGACTGAAGTGCCTTTTACGGTTGAGCCGGACCAGGAGTTTAATGTTCGTGCGTATTATGCTCATCCTGACTATCTTCTCGAGGAAAGAGATAAGACCAACCTGAGCCTGGTAGTGCTCAAGCCTGGGCAGGAGATGGAAGAAATCGTCCTTTTTGAAAACCCCAACCATTATGATAATGATATCATTCTTACCAATCCGGGGCAGCATATTTTCGTGCTGGAGCGCGATCCCAATCGCTACATGCCATTGTAAAGGAATCAAGCGGGCGTCAGAGAAACACCCGTTATCATTATATTCGAACCTGCAAAATCCTGAATGATGAGAATCGGCATGTTTTAATGACTATCAAGTTAGTATTGAGCTGAAGGTGCTTCATGAGATCAGCAACTTCGCGTATTCTCTCATATTCATCTATAGGCAGATGTGACTGCTAAAAGACACTTTTGTCACGCGAACCACGCGAACCACGCGAAGCGCGTGGCAGGGCGCGGAACAGATGTCAGAGATCAGAGGTCCCCGGTGAAACACCCCGGAGGAATCCCGGTTTCACGGGGCAAGCAGGTGTCAGTAAAAGCAAAGGGTTATGTAGATTGTTTATTTCTGAATTATTCATTTTATCGACTTTTTGCAGGTGCATCTTATCTGATCAACTTGAATTACCGGCTCTTATGACTTGCGGTCACAGATACTCTTTGATGCATGATAACGATAGATATGATGATGTCAAAAAGGAGAAGGAGCATGGCCGGTCAAAGAACAATTATCACCCTGCCGGATGAAGACAGGACCTGGCTTGAAAGCTATAGCAGGACATACGGAATATCCATGGCCGAAGGAGTTCGCAGGGCACTCAGAATGCTCAGGGAAGATCAAGAGAAAGACGTCTACCGGGCTTTGGTTGAGCAAACCCGGAATACCAGTGCTTCTGCTTAGAATTAGATTGCCGGGAAAGGCTCTGCCTGGTGCGGGATTGAAGATCAATTACTTTTTTATCCCTTCATGGGACAGTCCGGCTTTGGATTATTCAGGCAGTCCCGCAGAGTGGAGACCCCGCAGGAGTGGCACATTATAACCGGGATATTTTCGGACCTGGCCGCTTCAAAAGCGTTTTTGCGGGCGCTGTGAGAGACCTTGTTGGTGAATATTATCATCAGGTCTATGCTGCCAAGCCGCTCAGTGATGGTGTTTTCCGTCCCGGTGAACATTTTGATTTTGTACCCGGCCTTCCTGGCTGTCTTCTGGTAATGAGGCTGCAGCCTGTCCATTCCTCCGATAACTGCTGCGGTCATGATGTCCCCCTTTCAGTATTTGTCGGATTCAGCGCATTTCTTTTTCAGGAAACTTTTCCTGATGATGCTGACGCATCTTAAGTATTCATCAAAGTTAACCGGGTTTTTGCTGTTCAGGTAATCAATTTTTTGTTGCAGCACTCTCTGGGTTTGTTTGTCCAGGCTGCTTATGCTTGATTTCAGGGTCATGGCTTGCCTCCTTTTGTAATTGATTTTCAGGGCCAGCATCTCGTACATTTTATTGTTGTCCACTGCTTTAATGGTAGTGCTCAGATATAATGATGTCGAAGATAAAAATTATTATCAACAAGACAATAAGCTGATTAAAAAAAACAGTACGGGAAAGTTAACAAAAAATAACCGGGTCAGGGAAACAGGCAGTTAATTGAACTGTTCTACTGTACAGCCGACATTAAAAAAGGATGTTCAAATTAAGCCGGCCCTAAAATGTACTTGCCCGGATAGCTCCGCCTTAACGGTATAAGAAGTTGTTTAATGAAGTCCCGGGCACTTGTCAATAATTATTTTGAATTTAATTTTCAGTATCATGCCTGAGGTTGGTTTGTTGTTTTGCCGAGAGCATTTGGGAGTGAATCTTTCAGGGTTCACTTGGAGGAATCAGTTCTGCCACGCGAACCATGTTAAGAAGCGTAGCAGGACGCCAGGAAGAAAACAGATGCCAGATGACCATGCTGAGACGCTTAGCAGTGCTGTATCCCGAAAAAGAGGCCTTTGCATATCCCAGGGACATCCCATGCTTGCAGTGAAACACGATTATTACTTTCCGTATTTTTCAGGCACGGGCATCATCCGGGGAACTTTGCCCAGGGGATTTTCATCCACCATGATCCGGCAGCCGTAGCTCTTTTCTAAGAGTTCCCGGGTGAGCACCTCATGGGGCGCACCCGTCCCGGCGGTCCTGCCCCTGCTTAAAAGAAGCATCCGGTCTGCATACATGGCCGCCAGGTTCAGCTCATGGGAAACCATGATTACGCTCACGCCCTGCTCCCGGCACAATCCTTCCAGCAGATCCATTATGCCCACCTGGTGCGCCGGATCCAGGGAAGCGGTGGGCTCGTCCAGCAGAAGCACCCGGGGCTGCTGGCAGATGGCCCGGGCAATGAACACCCTCTGGCGTTCCCCCCCGCTCAGCTGATCCAGACGCCGCCCGGCCAGATGCTCCACCCCCATGTTCTGCATGGCCTGCAAGGCCAACTGGCGGTCCTTTTCCCCTTCCATCTCCCACAGTCCAAGATGCGGCGATCTCCCCAGAAGCACGGTCTCGGCCACCTTGAATGGCATCTCTAAGGGCACTTCCTGGGGCACCAGGGCCACTTGGGCCGCAAACTCCCTGCGCGTATAAGAGGATACGGCCCTGCCCAGCATTTCCACGCATCCACTGTCCGGTTGCTCCAGGCCGGCAGCCAGGCGCAGCAGGGTGGTCTTGCCTGCGCCGTTGGGTCCGATTATGGCCAGGAATTCTCCTTCCCCGGCTTCCATGCTGATATCCTGCAGGATATGCTGTCCGGCCCGGCTGAAACTGACTCCTGAAATTTTCACCGCGTTCATCTCCTGGACCTCCACAGGAGATAGATAAACAGGGGAGCACCGATAAGGGCGGTGACCACGCCCACGGGCATCTCTCCTTCAGGGGGCAGGGTGCGGGCCAGAAGATCGCAGAGGATGAGATAGGAAGCCCCGCCCAGCAGGCAGGCCGGTATGAGCAGGCGATGGTCCGGTCCCAGGATGAGCCGGAATATATGCGGCACAGCCAGGCCTACAAATCCTATAAGCCCGGACTGGCTTACAGCCACGCTGACCATGAGCGAGGTAAAGACCAGAAGGGCCAGGGTGACCAGGCGGACATTGACCCCCATGGAAGCGGCCGTGTCCCGGCCCATGAGCAAAAGATTCATGGGCCGGGCCAGCACTAAGATCACCGCCATGCCAGGCAGCACCATCAGCAGCACCGGCAGCTGCTGCGGACTGATCATGGACAGGTCCCCCATGAGCCAGAACAGGATGCTGCGCATCTGGGCATCCTGGGACAGGGAGATGAGAAACATGATCATGGCCCCGAAAAAGGCGTTCATCATTACTCCGCCCAGGATCAGGGAATCCCTGCGCAAAGGAGAGCGCCCCCCGGCCAGGATTAAGACCAGGCCCAGGGTAAGCATGCTTCCGGCAAAAGCACTCATGGATACTCCGGGGAAAGCGGCCAGCCCGGCGAACATGCCCAGGATGGCCCCTACGGCCGAGCCTCCGGAAATGCCCAGGATATACGGCTCAGCCAGGGGATTGCGCAGCAGAGCCTGAAAGACCAGCCCGCCCAGAGCCAGGGTCCCTCCCACCGCTGCAGCCAGGACCACCCGGGGAAGACGGATCTCTTTGATAATGGCCGCAGCCACCTGGTCCGCCTCCTGCGGCCGGAAAAACACCTCTCCCAGGGAGCCCAGCATGCTGCCTGTGGATCCGAAACCCAGTCCCAGGGAGGAGCTAATTATCAGCATGCCCCCCAGAATCAGAATTGAAAGGAGCAGTTTCCGGGCAACCGGGGTAAACTCAGTATGCATTATAATCTGGAAACAGTTGAGGATGGATAAGCCCGGCCAGGATTTCCAGGCCGTCCAGAAGTCTAAGGGTGGGACGCTCAAACACGTCAGCATCCACCACATGCACCCTTTCCTGCTGCACAGCCCTAAGCTGAGGCCATCTCTGCCATGCGGCGGTCAACTCGTGGGCGTCCTTGCCTCCGGACATGGAGGCTATCACCGCCACATCAGGATCAAGTCTGAGGATATCCTCCCATCCCAGACGGGGATAGCGCTCTTTGTGGGCCAGGGCGTTTGTTCCTCCGGCCAGATGGATCATCTCGTCGATAAAAGTTGATGCCCCGGCCCCTATGATGGGTCCGGCATCGGCCTGAAAAAACACCGAAGGCCTGCTTTCAGCTGGTGCGACTTTTTCCTGCACCTGGTCCAGGCGCTCCTGCATATCCCGGACAAGCTCCCCGGCCCGGCCTTCAGCGTTCAGGGCCAGGCCCAGGGCGGAAATGCTCTGCATGATCTCCTCCAGATTGTCCGAGTCCAGGGTGAACACCGGAATATCCATCCCTTCCAGGCGGTCTATGGTCTGCCTGGGATTGCCGTCGCGAATGGCCAGGACCAGGTCCGGCTCCAGGCGGACGATGCGCTCTACGTCAGGGCGGGCATAAGATCCCACCCGGGGCAGTTTTTCGGCCCTGGAGGGATAGTCGCTGTACTGGACTGCCCCTTTGAGATTTTCTTCCTTGTCCAGGGCAAAGACGAGCTCAGTGATGCTCGGAGCAAGGGCCACGATCCGCTCCGGCTCTTCCGGGACCAGCACTGTCCTCCCGGCCATGTCGGTCAGTTCCCTGGGCTGGCCAAAGGCTGGCCCCGACAATATGATATGCAAAGCCAGAAGGAATAAAGCGAAGATCAATGTGTTGAAATAATTTACAGTCTTCAATGTCAAACCTTATTCCAGTTTAAGATACATTACTGCAGTTCAAATCTAACCGGCACCCTGACCCGGGTATCTACCGACTGCTCCCCCCTGCGTCCTGGTTCAAAAACCCAGTCCCGGACAGCATCTTTGGCTGCCCGGTCCAGAATGGAGTAACCGCTGGATTCAGCCACTTCCATTTCCTCCACCCGTCCCCGGCTGTTGACCAGGACCTCCAGGATTACCTTTCCCTGCTGGTTCCTCTGCCTGGCCCGGCGCGGATACTCTGGAGGCGTATTTTCCCGGTACAGGGGACGGGCCATTTGCAGTTCTTCATCTTCCCGGCCTGCCTCGGATATGTATTCATCTAAGGCTTCATGGGCCTCGAGAGCTGCCTGGCTTATCATTCTGGGAGCACCGGCCGGCTCCTGGGGAACCGGGCTGGCATTTAGAGCGGAAGTTCTGTCTTCAGGTTTTTGTACGTCTGCTTCCCGGGTCTTTTCCTCCTGCTCAGGCCCGGATTCAGCCTCATGAGCAGCCTCTGCCTCCTGCAATGCCTGAGCCTGCTTTACACGGGTCTCTTCCTCAGGCTGCTTTTTTTCCGGCTCAGGCTGCCGGGGCAGTTCTTCCTCCACCGGCTCCTGGGGGGGCTTTTTTTCAGTCTCTGATTCCTCTGGATCTTCTGACTCATCTGGCTCTTCTGGCAGTTCAAACTCATGGTCAGAGACTTCTTCTGTCTGCCCTTGTTCATGAGGCGTATAGTGCTCCAGGCTGACTGAAATACGCTTTGGTTCATCCGCGTCCCGGCCGGCTCTTTGCTTCATCTGAAAGTCTCCAGTCAACAAAAGCAGGCCATGGGCAAATAATGCCAGAAGGACTGCCACGGCAAGTCTTTTCATGGCTGTGAGGCTTCCTCCGCCTGCAGGGAGATATTGGCAATGCCTGCTTCCTTGATGCGGTCCAGTACGGCAAAAAGCTGCTGATAAACTAAGTCCTGATCCGCCACCAGGGTGACTTCGGGGTCTTTTCCGGCAGCCACCTTGTCCTGCAGCAGACTCGTTAGTTCATCCAGGTTTACGGGTTCCTTATCCAGGTAAATGCTTCTGTCCGCCTGGACCGTAATGGTCAGGCGTACATCAGGATCGATTTCCACGGCTGAAGAAAGAGGCAGATCCACAGGGAGGCTTCGGTGCACGGCCATGGACAGCATGGCATAGATGAATACCACCAGGACCAGGAAAATGATATCAATTAAAGGCAGCATCTCGATACGCGCCTGCTTCTGCAAGGGACGGTTCAGCTTCATCAGACCTGCTCCTGCCTCGCTGCCCCCTGCTGCTGTTTTTCATGCACGATCTCCAGGCTGGTGGCGTATCTTTCCATGATGGCGGCTGCATCCTCAACCCGGCTGCTGAAAAACTTGAACGGGAAAAGGGCCAGGATGGCAATGACCAGCCCCGTGGCTGTGGTGATAAGCGCCTGGGCGATGCCTGCGGTCACTTCCCTTGGCTCTTCTATGCCACCGGTCTGCCCCAGAATATCAAAGGAATGAATAATGCCTATCACTGTACCCAGGATACCCAGAAGGGGAGCCACGGTGATCATGGTATCCAGGACACCGTTGAAACGCTGCATGCGCTTGATCTCCTCCCCGGCGGCCGACTCCATGGCCTTGCCCATGGAAAAGTCCCGGTGCAGGATGCCGCTTACCAGTACCCGGATTACAAAATCTCTGGAACCGGACACCTTCTGTTTGATGGACTCCCAGTCCTCCAGGCGGTAGAGATCCAGGACCTCGTCCACCAGGGCCGGATCACGGCGCACGTGCACCAGGGTCCAGAAAATGACCCTTTCTATGGTCACTGTGAGAGCTATGATGGAGCAGGCCAGCAATGGATACATTACCGGCCCGCCGCTTACAAAGTAATCATACATGGCTGTCAGGCTTTACCCTTCAAGAGTTTGAAATTATTGATCTAAAATTTATACCGTACTCCAACCATGTATTCCTCTTCCGGCTGAGGATAGTAGCTGTACCGATCATCCCACTCATTATAGAAGGCTTCATCTGAGTACGTTTCGCCAAAAAGGTTCTTGGCATGTCCGAAAAACTCCCATTGATTGCGCTTATAAGACAGATATGCATCCCAGGTGTTGTAAGATGACATTTTATCTAACACGTTGTCATAGTCATTTCCATAATATCTTTCGCCTACATAATTGCTCTGAAGCCCGAACAGTATTCCGTTAAACCTTCCAAGTTCAACACCTGCATGTCCTTTCCATTCAGGAACTAAAGGAATGGTATGGCCATCATGATCGCCTGAGGTGATTTTTGCATCAATATATCCCACAGAGGCAAAAAGTCTCACTTTGTCCATGACTTTGTAGGTTATATCCAGATCGCCCCCCTTATGCTCAGTTTCGTTAAGATTAATATTCATTTCTTTTATATTGTCGTAAACTATCTCATCATCAACAGTGAAATAAAATCCTCGCAGATCTAATTGAAGCACATTCCGAAAATCCCAGCCTACTCCTGCTTCATAGCCCTGCTGTGTTTCGTGCTCCAGATCCATATTAACATCCCCGGTGGATAGAATCATGTATTCATCAACCAGGGGATAGCGGAAGGCCTGGTATGCCCGGGCATAGATCTTGGAGTGCTCCCAGAAGGAATAGGCCAGGCCGGCATTCCAGGCCCATTCTGGATCGCCTGTTGTTTCCCTGCTGAGTCCTTTCTTCTTGAGCCTGTAGTCAGTATCCTGATACCTGGCTCCAAGGTTCAGCACCAGATTATCAAGCAGCTCCAGTTCATTTTGCAGATAACCGCTCCAGCTTCTCTGAACATGATCGAACTCATTACCCATATCGACAAAGTCTGCGTCATATTCTGTGCGATAAAAATCAAGCCCCAGTGTAAGCCTGTTGTCCATTTTTCCCAACGGTCTGTCCAGAATATACTTGGGAGTAAAACCCCAGGTATTGATATCGAATTCAGAATACAGCCCATCCATAGTTCTTTCTCGATCCTGCTGGTGATAGGTGAACTGCATATCCAGAATTCCGTATTCAGATACATCCGATTCCAGGCCGAAAGACAGGGCAAGATCCTGGTCGTTTGTTTTGTCGTCTTCTCTAAAAATCCCCCAAGCCGGATCATCAGGCTGTGCCTGTTTTCGGTCATCACGTTTTTGTTGCCTGGTCAGGGCTCCAGGAATCTCATACTCTGCTTTGTTGGCATCTACTTCGCCGTAAATTCTTAAAGCATCTGTCGGATCAGCCTCCAGCCTTGTGAACAGGCCATAATTCTCCACCTCGGAGCGGTCCCGGTAGCCGTCGCTCTGATAGTGATTCACCCCAACCACCATGCCGAATCTGTCTCGACCCATGTTCACTGCAGCCCGGGTCCCGAAGGTGTCAAAGCTGCCCACGCTTGCTTCCACATCCCCTTGGACTCCCTCTTCCGGCCTTCTGGTAATAATATTGATCACACCACCCATGGCGTTGTCCCCGTAAAGCACTGCGTTGCCCCCGTGCATGACCTCGATACGCTCCACCATGTCCAGGGAAATGGTGCTCCAGCGAACGTTGCTCAGGTCAACGGGATTGAGCCTGCGGCCGTTGATGAGTACTGCTGTGCGGTGTTGCGACCCTTCGCCGAATCCGCCCATGTCCAGGGTCTGATTCATACGGTTGCCATCCATGTCCCGGACATGGACTCCTCCCAGATTACGCAAAACTTCCGGCACGTTATGCGCCCCGCTTTTTTCAATATCCTCCCGGTCAATGATGGTCACCTTGGCCGGCACCTTTTCCGTTTCCCGCTCGAACCTGGTAGCGGTAACCACCACTTCATCCATCATGACCTCTTCTGCCTGGGCCGGTTCCTCCTGGGCCCAGGCTGCAGTGGTCCCGGCCAGAAACACGCCCATCATCAGGAAAACAAGAGCCTTTTTCATACCTTTCCTCCTTTTGCGGTTTTTGGACCGGGCACCACATCAAAAAAAGACCCCCGGATCGATACTGATACCGATCCGGGGGTCCCTGATTTTCCCCACAGAATCTTATTTGCATTACCCCGGTCCTCGAGGGTTGCACAACTCACCCAGGCAGGTCTTCTGACTCTCGGATCATTCTAATAGGCGCGCCTTCCCAACCCCCGCACTTACTTTTCTATCATGCAGATTTAGCTTAAGAAAAAGTAAGTGCGGGAAGAAAGTGGCATAATGCGCTGTTCGTCCCCGATTACAGCGGCGGGTCCGTTCCCGACTTGCACGGGATTCCCTTTCAAGCCCTTGCGGGCACCTGAGTAATTTTAAAAAGCCAAAAAGAACACAGATTCAGCAACCAGTCTGAATCAATTGAAAAAATCTTTATACAAAAGAAAATGCAAAGTCAAGCTGACAGCTTGTCCCTTTGTTTATCAGATTTAGTGGGCAAAAATCAAAAGTTCTCATGTTCAAACAATCAATCTGGATCTTTCAGTGAGTCCAGGGGAATCAGGAGTCTCAACAGGTTGAAGGAAGCTGCGAATGCTCGAACAATTTGACTGTGTTGAAGGAATAGTATCAGCTTGACTTTTATCAAAAGCATCGTTTAATTTATTGAAATTATGTTATCAATCATAAACTGTTACATTAGATGTTGCCTGATTGTTTCAGGGCTGCTGTTCCTGGGCCTGCAGGTTTCACCCGCCAGCCAGGCTCTTGCCCATCCGCATGTCTTCCTGGAAACGGAAATAGAAATCGAGTTCAATGAGCAGGGACTAAAGGGAGTATGGCAGGAGTGGACATTCGACGAGTACCAGAGTTCCTGGATAATCAATCAGTACAATATTGATCAGGAAGGAGAGATAAGCAGTCAGGAACTGGATCGCCTTTACCGGGAAACCTTTGAAAACCTCAAGCATTACGACTTTTTTACCTTGTTAATGTTGGGGGATGAAAAGATTCCGGCTACGAAAATCGAGGATTTTTCCGTAAAAGTTCAGGACGGGCTTGCAATATACTCTTTTTTTGTACCTTTTGACATCGAAATAAACCAGAAAAAGCAGGAACTTTTTATTCTGGTTTACGATGAAAGCTATTTCTGTCAGGTATTTTTCCCGCCCGATGACATCGGCTTCAAGGGCGATCTGTCCTCCTGGGAAATCGACTACTCCACCCAGAAAAAGTCATCCCTGACATTTTATTTTGGAATGATAACCCCTGAAGCAATCAAGTTGAGTATATCTCCCCTATGACCTCCCGAATATTTACATTACTTCTTTTAAGCCTGATACTTTTTTCGCCCTGGACATCCTTTGCCCAGAGTCCTTTTCAGGCTCCCCCGGAAAAACCCGAAGAAAAAAAGGAACAAGGTTTTCAACCAGGAGACCTTGTTCCGGACTGGGTAAAAGAAAAGGGGCAGGCAAGCATGGCCAGAATAATGGCCTGGCAGCATCAAATACGCCAGAAGGCCGGGGGTTATGCCCGGCAGATCCGTGAAGATCCCTGGGGCAGTGCCTTCTGGTCCTACCTGGGACTGGCATTTGCCTATGGAGTGGTCCACGCTCTTGGCCCGGGACACGGCAAGGCCTTTGTGGGTACTTATTTTTTAAGCCGCAAGGCCTCGATAAAACAGGGGCTCATGGTGGGCAGCGTTATGAGTTTTCTGCATGTACTTTCAGCCATTATCCTGGTAATGGGGGTGTATTTCATCTTCAAGACCGGGGGCATGGGACCGCTGGATCAGGCCGAGGCCCGCATGCAAAAGATAAGTGCGGGGCTTATTTTTCTGGTGGGTCTTTTTCTGGCCTGGAAATCCGGCCGGGCCATGCTGCACGGAAATGCCGGTGAATGCGGATGCTGCTCTACCCGGGCGGACAACAAAAGCCTGCTTTCCCTGGCCCTTGCCGTGGGCCTGGTGCCCTGTCCCGGTGCTGCACTGATACTTTTCTTCTCCATCACCCTGGATATTATGTTCGCCGGCCTGGTGGCCATGGTTTTTCTGGCGGCGGGCCTGACCCTGGTCACAGCCTCCTTTGCCCTGGCCGCCCTGTTCGCCCGCAATCTGCTGGCCAAAGCAACTACGGCCGGAAGCATTATCAGCCCCAGGCTCTATCATCTGCCGGCCATGATTGGGGCTGTTCTCATCTCCCTTCTGGGCATTGCCCTTTATTTTAATCCAATACTGTAAAAAGTATTCCTTGACACCAAGATTTTAATTAGGTACATGCGCAGATACTAAATAGATCGGATAAAGGATCAGTTATGGCCAACCCCCAGGAACTTGCAGATATGTTCAAAGTGCTGGCAACACCTGCCAGAGTGCGTATTTTGCAGCTACTTAAAAATGAATGTCTGTGCGTTAATGCGCTGGCCAGGGAGCTGGAAATCACTCCCGCCAGTGTATCACAGCACTTGCGGGTCCTGCGGGACAGCGGGCTGGTACGGGGGAGAAAACACGGTTATTATGTGCACTATGAGGTAGACATGGAAAACCTGCACAGGTGGAAAACATCGGCACAACTGTTTTTAACCGCCCCACTGGATAGAATGCCTGAGCTGAAGAGTAAAACTTCAAACCAGAAATAATAAGGAGGTAAGTCATGGGATGTGATTGTCAGAAATGCGAGTTTCCGCAAAAACTTAAAGACAGGCCGGAAGACTGCACCCCTGAGCAGATCAGGGAGTGTCACGGAGAGTCCAAAGAACAAGAGACAACCGACAAAAACCAGGATAGCTGAACAGCAGACTTGAGGCCGGGTCAGCCTGCATGGCCCGGCCTTATTTTATTGTTCGAAGAAATTACCAGTTCGGTTAAATGACCTTATTGCAGGTGCTGGAATATTTTGTTTTAAGGTGCGTTCTGGCATCGGTTAAGATTGTGGTCTGTTGACTTGGCACAGTTTATGTGCTAAGTTGTTGTTTAAGGAGGTCGCCATGGCAAATATCACTCTTAAGGTCGAGGATGAACTTTTGAAAAAGGCTCGCAGTCTGGCTGGACGTAAAAATACTTCTCTTAATGCGGTTGTTAGAAAAATGCTCCGTGATTTTGTGAATTCTGATGCCAAAGTTCAGGAAGCAATCGACAGTCTGGACGATTTCTACCGAAAGTGCGATGCTGCCATAGGTACTGGATCATGGACCAGGGATGAACTACATGAAAGATAAGACATTCCTGGATACAAATATTTTTGTATACGCCATTGACTCGTCTGGCAGAGAAAAAGCCAAGAGCCAAAACGCCAGAAAGGTTATAAATGAGTATGTGGCCAACATGAACGGGGTCATCAGTACCCAGGTGATGCAGGAGTTTTTTGTTGTTGCCACATGCAAGATCACTAAAAAACTTTCAGTGGACCAGGCTCTGGAGTATATGCGCTGTATTTCAGTTTTAGAGATTGTATATCCTGATGAAAATATGGTTTTTGCAGCGGCACGAAAAGTAAAAAAGTATCAGATGTCATTCTGGGATGCCATGATTATCCAGTCAGCCCAGGTATCAGGCTGCTATTTCCTTCTTTCTGAAGATCTTCAGCATGGCACGGAAGTCAGCGGCGTAAAAATCATCAATCCATTAGCTTAACGTTCAAACAAAAGCGAAAAACCAAGGACTTTTAACTCCCGGGTTAAGATGAGGTCTTTGGAAAGTGCGGTTTTTGCTGCTTCCTGGGCGATGTGAGTGTTGTTGCAGTTAGACTTGCTCCTGAAACCCTGTCATAAAAAACAATAACCACGCGAGGAGCGTGGCAGGACGCGTGGCAGGCCAGCAAAACGCGTGATTGAAAACAGCCTGTTATGGCA
>NZ_QYZY01000087.1:0-3480 GCF_003838035.1 Desulfonatronospira sp. MSAO_Bac3
AAACAGGAAAAGTGGAAAAAGCCTTTGACACAAGTTTGCAAATTGGCTAAAGCCAAATAGAAATTTTACAGGCAAAGCCAGCTTTGAACCAAAATTCACATTCTCCGGAGGGCGTATGATTGATTTAGACATCACCTTTTTTATTCAATTGGTCAATTTTTTCATTGTCCTGTTGCTGCTGAACCTGATCCTGTACAAGCCGATAAGGGGCATGCTCCGCAAGCGTGCAGAGATCATGAACCAGAAGGTCGAGGATGTCGAAAGCTTCAATTCACGGGCGGATGAGAAGCTCAAGACGTATGAAAAGGAGCTGGAAATGGCGCGCCTGAAGGCACAGGAGCTCAGGCAGGAGAAAAAGAATGAGGGTCTGGATACGGAAAAGCAGATTGTGCAGGCAGCCTCGGATGAGGCCTCATCTATCCTGCAGTCTGCCAGGGAGAAGGCCAGGAAGGAGAAGGAGAGCGCACTGACGGCGCTTAAGAAACAGGTGGATAAATTTGCAGGACATGCCGCAGACAGAATTCTGGGCAAGGCCTAAATTGAAAAAAGGGGGGCTTACGCGGTGAACACAAAGACAAAATTGCTTATTCTGGGGGCAGTACTGCTGGCGGCTGCTCTGTTCAATCTGGCAGATCCCCTGACCCTTCCCGATGATGCCAGGGATCAGATCTGGAGAGTGATAAACTTTATCATCTTTTTGACCATCATTTATTATGCCGGGGGCAAAAAGCTTTTCGAATTTTTCCCCAGCCGCAGCAACGAAATCGAAACCGAAATCAAGGACCTGGAAACAAGACGCCAGGAGGCTGAAAAGAAGCTTCAGGATGTGGAAAAAAGTATTTCTAACCTGGAGCAGGAACGGGCCCAGATACTGGAACAGGCCAAAACCCAGGGGGAAACCCTCAAGCAGCAGATAGTGGCCAAGGCCGAGAGCCAGGCCGAGCAGATCAAGGAACAGGCCAAGGTTTCCGCTCAGCAGGAAGCCAAGCTGGCCCTGCAGGAAATCCGCGCTGAACTGGCCGAAAAAGTGGTGGAATCCACCGAGGCCATGATCAAGAAAAAGTTGAAGGCCGAGGATCACAAGGCTCTTATTAACGACAGCTTAACAAGGGTGGTGCTAAATTGATAGGTAATATTGTAGCCAGGAGATACGCCCGCGCCCTTTTCGCCCTGGGCCAGAAGCAGGGAGACAAGGAGCTCAAGGCTTACGGTGACGATTTGGCCAGTATTGCGGATGTTCTCGAGGGCTCACCCGAGCTTTTCAGGATTTTCCGCAATCCGGTAATCAGCGTGTCTGAAAAAAAAGGCATTCTAACCAAGGTGCTGGGCAAGCTCAAACCTAGCAAGACAATTTCCAATTTTTGCCACCTGCTTGCAGACAAGGGCAGGCTGGATCACCTTACTGAGATTCAGGTCTATTACGCCAAGCTTCTGGATGATTACCAGGGTGTCCTGCGCGGAGAAATTGTGACGGCCATCAAGCTGGCGGACAATCTCAAGCAGGATATCGTGGGCAAACTTGAAAAACAGTCCGGTCAGCAGGTTACCCTGGACTACAAGGTAGATCCGGAAATCGTTGGGGGACTGGTGCTTAAGGTCGGGGACAAGGTGTTGGATGCCAGCATAAAGGCTCAACTGCAAATTTTGAAAGAAAACATCAAAAGGGGTGAATAGGGCTATGCAAATAAAAGCAGAAGAAATCAGCCAGATCATCGAAGGCCAGATCAAGAATTACGAAAAGCGTGTGGAAATGAGCGAAACCGGCGTGGTTCTGTCCGTTGGAGACGGCATTGCCCGTGTCTACGGCGTAGAAAACGCCATGGCCATGGAGCTTCTGGAGTTTCCGGGCGGTGTTATGGGCATGGTCCTGAACCTCGAGGAAGACAGTGTTGGTTGTGCCCTGCTGGGTGAGGACACGCACATCAAGGAAGGGGACATGGTCAAAAGGACAGGCCGCATCGTGCAGGTGCCTGTAGGGGATGCTGTTCAGGGCAGGGTAATAGACCCCCTGGGCAACCCTCTGGACGGACTGGGACCCATTGAGGCCAAGGAACACAGGCTGGTGGAGGTCAAGGCCCCGGGCATCGTTCCCAGAAAATCAGTGCATGAGCCCATGAACACCGGGCTCAAGGCCATTGACGCCATGACTCCCATCGGACGCGGCCAGCGCGAGCTTATCATTGGTGACCGGCAGGTGGGCAAGACAGCCATCTGCATAGACTCGATTCTGGCTCAGAGGGAAACAGATGTGCACTGCATCTACGTGGCCATAGGGCAGAAAAAATCCACCGTGGCCCAGGTTGTGGATACCCTGCGCAAGTACGGGGCCCTGGACTTTACCACTGTTATTTCAGCTACGGCCTCGGATCCGGCCTCCATGCAGTTCATTGCTGCATACGCCGGCTGCACCATGGGCGAATATTTCCGGGACAAAGGCCAGCATGCTCTGATCATGTATGACGACCTCTCCAAACAGGCCGTGGCCTATCGTCAGATGTCCCTGCTTCTGAGGCGCCCGCCTGGACGCGAAGCCTTTCCCGGAGACGTTTTCTACCTGCACTCCAGGCTCCTGGAAAGGGCAGCCAAGATGAGCGACGAGCACGGCGCAGGATCCCTGACAGCCCTGCCCATCATCGAGACTCAGGCCGGCGACGTTTCCGCCTACATTCCCACTAACGTTATTTCCATTACCGACGGCCAGGTCTACTTAGAACCGAGCCTTTTCTATGCCGGTGTCAGGCCGGCCATCAACGTCGGTCTTTCAGTATCCCGGGTGGGTGGTGCGGCCCAGATCAAGGCAGTCAAAAAAGTGGCCGGAACCCTGCGCCTGGACCTGGCCCAGTACAGGGAACTGGCTGCATTTGCCCAGTTCGGCTCCGATCTGGACAAGGCCACACAGAAGCGCCTGACCCGCGGTGAGAGACTTGTGGAACTTCTCAAACAGCCCCAGTATCAGCCCATGTCCTCTGAAGAACAGGTCATATCCCTTTTCAGCGGAACCAAGGGATATCTGGACGACCTGGCAGTGGAAGACGTAAGCAAGTTTGAATCCGAGGTGCTGGAGTATTTCAGAAGCCAGAAGCCGGAAATCCTCAAGGAAATAAAGGACACTGGAGACTTGAGCAGCGATCTGGAGAACAGAATCACCGCTGCCATGGACGAGTTCAAAAAGACCTTCAAGGCTTAACGGGAGAAATACATGGCATCATTCAGGGAAATACAAAGGAAAATCGGCGCGGTCAAAAAGACCAAGCAGATTACCAAGGCCATGAACATGGTGGCCTCGGCCAAGCTGCGCGGGGCGCAGCAGCGCATTGAGCGCTTCCGCCCATACGCCGAGAAGTACTACGAGATCCTGTCCGATCTCTCCTCCAGGGTGGATTCCAGCATCCATCCTCTTCTGGAAAAGAGGGAGGAGATCAATAACGTAGGTATTATCGTTGTCACTTCAGACAAGGGTCTTTGCGGCAGCTTCAATGC
>NZ_QYZY01000088.1:0-1331 GCF_003838035.1 Desulfonatronospira sp. MSAO_Bac3
ACACCGTCAACGATTTTCAGCAGTGCCCTGTTGGAAGCGTCCATGAACAAGGACTTGGCCCTGTCCGCTTGTGGCCCCCAGATGTTAACACGAATCTTGGCATGTCCATTGCCGTTCTTACTCCCGTTCCCATTCCCATGCCCGTTCCCGTTCCCGTTCCGCGGAACGAGCAGGTGGAGGGTGTACTTTTGCGCAATAACTTTGCCATCTGCCCTAACGTAGCTCGGTGTGAATTCATGCTCTACGGGTGCAGTTGTCCAGCCTTCAATGTTGATCTCTTGCATGATAAAACCTCCATTTTGTTTTGCCCTATGCCGGGCATTAGACGTAAAAAAACCGCGCCAGCCCTGTGCTGAAGCGGTTGAAAACAGCGGATATTTGGTTGAATGGTTAATTGATCGGGACCTGCCCGGTACGGATCAACTCCTCGAACTCTTTTAAGAATTCGCTAAAAGGCAACCGGGCAGGATTGAATGCTATCCTGCAAAGCACCCGGACATCACTTGGCTCGAACACATGTAGAGAAAAGCCGGCCTTCAGATTCTCCGAGGGCCTTGCCTTAGCCCTGTGGATCTCGATAAGGGCCGTCCGGCATTTAAGACGCTCCCGCATCTTCCAGGAAGCCTCTGCGTGGAAACAGAGTGGATACACATCAAATCCCCCTGCCTCTTTCCGGACCCATAGGGTGGTTCTCAGTGAGTCGAAAGCGTAATGCTTCTCGTGCGGTGTAAATTCAGCTTTGGCAGGATTACCTGTAAAGCCAACACCCCAGGCGAGCCACTTCTCCTCACCATCCGGGGAATAGTCTTTCTCAAACTTCATAAGTCGTCTCCTGAGATTAAGGTTAAGATCCCCTACTGGGCCATCTGTGCCAGGTGATGTGCCCTGGCACCATCATCAAAGCATGGAGAGCACACAACACCGCCAAACTTAAGCTCGGTCAGGATGAACCAGCTGAGCTCGCAGGTTTCGACCAGGACTTTGTGCCTCACACTGCAATGAGGGCAGTTGGTCTCTACCTTCCGGCCATCTCCGTTGATCTGCATACTGATCACCTCCCTTTTCTTAGATTTGAGCCTCAACGCTCATGTCCTGCCATAAACCTGAGGGCTTACCTGAGGCCTCTTTGGGCCTCCTCAGCGTCAATGCTCACGCCTTCGTCTTCAGCCCATGGATCAAAGCCCTGGGGAGGGCGACGGTCTTCCCATCCTTTGGCCCAAGGGCCGTCTTCTTCACCCGGACCATCCTCGTCCACCTGGTATTGGCAGCAGTTGTTGTGATCCATAACCACCCACAGTTGCTCGTCTGTTAGGGGGCAGGGATCGTCCTTG
>NZ_QYZY01000089.1:0-2839 GCF_003838035.1 Desulfonatronospira sp. MSAO_Bac3
CGATCAGCTTGTCATTGGCCATGATGAGCAGGGTGTAGGCCCCTTTTACTTTCTGCAGGGCCTTCTTCAGGGCGTCTTCCAGGGAGTTGCCGTTCATGTTCCTGGAGAGCAGGTGAACTATGATCTCACTGTCCATGGTGGTCTGAAAAATGGAACCCTGCTGTTCCAGTTCCTGACGGATTTCCGTGGTATTCACCAGGTTGCCGTTGTGAGATATGGCTATGGAGATGTCCTTGAATCTCACCAGGAAGGGCTGGGCATTGCGCAGAAGCGAGGCCCCGGTGGTGGAATAACGCAGATGTCCCGAGGCTATGGTTCCCTTGAGCTGGTGTCCCAGGTGCTTTTCACTGAAAATATCCCCCACCAGCCCCATGCCTTTTTGTTCCCGGATTCTGCTGCCGTCCCAGGTGACTATGCCGGCGCTTTCCTGGCCCCGGTGCTGCAGGGCGTAAAGTCCGAAGTAGGTCATCCTGGCCGCCTCGGGATGATCATGGATGCCGAATAATCCGCAGTATTCCTTTTTCATGACTTTTTTGCCGTGAGGCAGGGCTGCCATCAAGGACAACCCGCCTGTATCAGACTGTTTTTGTACTTATCCGGCATTGCGGTAGTATTCCTGCATGCTCTGAACCTGCAGGCCCTCACCGGCACGTTCCTTGATGGCCGAGGCCATGGCCCTGGCTGCAGCCATGGTGGTGGTGTACGGGATACGGTACAAAACCGCGGCCTGTCTCAAGGAAGAGGAGTCGTGCTTGGTCTTTTTGCCGGAAGAAGTGTTGATGAGCAGATCGATTTCCTTGTTTTTGATATGATCTATTATGTTGGGACGTCCTTCGTAGACCTTGTTTACCACCTGGGCCGGGATGCCGTTGTCCTGTAAAAACGCGGCGGTTCCCCGGGTGGCCTTTATGCTGAAACCCATTTCGTGAAAAATCCGTGCCGGTTCCATGCAATCCTTTTTGTCCCTTTCTGTGACGGAGATGCAGACGCACCCCTTTTCCGGGAGCATCTGCCCGGCACCCATCTGGCCCTTCATAAAGGCCAGTCCCATACCTTTGTCGATACCCATTACCTCTCCGGTGGAACGCATTTCAGGCCCAAGGAGTACGTCCACCCCGGGGTAGCGTCCAAAGGGAAGCACGGCTTCCTTGACGGAATAATAACCCTGTTTGCACATGGACCAGGGATCCAGATCCTTGAGTTTTTCCCCGAGCATGACCCTGGTGGCCAGCTTGGCCAGGGGCACGCTGGTGGCCTTGCTGACAAAGGGCACGGTCCGGGATGCCCTGGGGTTGACCTCCAGGATGTACACCCGGCCGTCCTTGATGGCGAACTGGATGTTTATAAGACCCACTACGCTTAGTTCCCGGGCCAGGCTGATGGTTTCGGCCTCGATTTCCCTTATGAGATCCTGTTCTATGGTGTGCGGCGGTATAACGCAGGCAGAGTCTCCGGAATGTACTCCAGCCTCTTCAATATGCTCCATTATGCCGGCCACATACGTGTCCTGTCCGTCGCTCAGGGCGTCCACGTCCACTTCGATGGCTCCTTCCAGGAACTTGTCCAGGAGAATGGGGTGTTCCGGGGCCACCACGACATGATTCTTGAAGTAGGTGATGAGATGTTCTTCGTCGTAGACTATTTCCATGGCCCGTCCACCCAGTACATATGAAGGCCGGACCACAACCGGATAGCCTATGTCCGCGGCAATGATCCGGGCCTCTTCTATGGACCTGGCGGTGCCGTTGGCCGGCTGCATGAGTCCAAGCTTGGCTATAAGTGCCTGAAAGCGTTCACGATCCTCGGCCCGGTCTATGCTGTCCGGGGAGGTTCCGATGATGGGGACCCCCGCCTGCAGCAGAGGTACAGCCAGGTTCAAAGGAGTCTGCCCGCCGAACTGAACTATGACACCTTCAGGTTTTTCAAACTCTATGATGTTCATGACATCTTCAAAGGTCAAAGGCTCGAAATACAGGAAATCCGAAGTGTCGTAGTCTGTACTCACGGTTTCCGGGTTGGAGTTGACCATGATGGAACCAAGGCCCATTTCCTTGAGGGAATAAGCCGCATGCACACAGCAGTAGTCAAATTCTATACCCTGGCCTATTCGGTTGGGTCCTCCGCCCAGGATCATGATCTTGCGGGTATTTTTGGGAAATACCTCACGTCCCTTTTCGTAGGTGGAATAAAAGTATGGGGTGTAAGCCTCGAATTCGCCGGCACAGGTGTCCACCAGGTAGTAGGTGGGCTCAATGCCCAGTTCGCAGCGCAGGGTGCGAACGAAAATCTCATCTTTCTTCCAGAGCCGGGCCAGGTGCCTGTCGCCGAAACCCAGTGTCTTGGCCTCAGTCAATACGGGCTTGAGGTACGGGTTGTCCAGGGAAAGACTTTGTTCCAGGCTGAAATTGCGCAGTTTTTTCTCCATCTGCACCAGTTCCTGGATCTGTCGCAGAAACCATGGGTCTATGCTGGTAAGATCATAAAGTTCCTGGATATCCATGTCGGCCATGAAAGCCTCGTAAAGGGCAAAAAGGCGCAGGGAATGGGGAAAACGCAGTCTGGAGCGGATGCCTTCCAGGTCGGGTTCACCAGAGGGCAGGTCGGTGGTCAGACCGATATGGCCTGTTTCCAGAGAGCGCAGGCCCTTTTGCAGGGCTTCCTTGCAGGTGCGCCCTATGGCCATGGTTTCTCCCACGCTTTTCATGGAGGTGCCGAGCATGTCCTGGCTGCCGGGAAATTTTTCAAAGGTGAACCTGGGAATCTTGACCACGCAGTAATCTATTGTGGGCTCGAAGGAAGCCATGGTTTCCCGGGTGATGTCGTTGGGGATTTCGTCCAG
>NZ_QYZY01000090.1:0-2072 GCF_003838035.1 Desulfonatronospira sp. MSAO_Bac3
ACCTGAAATGCGTTCACTGTTATGCCCAGGCCCTGGACGAGCAGGGTACCGACGAGATCGACACCCCTGCGGCCAAAGAGATAATCAACGATCTGGCTGACTACGGTGCGCCGGTGATGCTTTTTTCCGGGGGCGAACCCCTGGTGCGCCGGGACCTGGTACAGCTGGCCAGCCACGCAGTAGGCCGCGGCATGCGGGCGGTGATCTCCACCAACGGCACCCTCATCACCAGGGACAAGGCCAGGGAGCTAAAGGATGTCGGACTTTCCTACGTGGGCATTTCCATTGACGGAGGCCCGGAAGTACATGACAAGTTCCGGGGAGTGCCCGGATCCTTTGACAAGGCCATGCAGGGCGTGAAAAACTGTCAGGAGCAGGGGCTCAAAGTGGGGCTTCGCTTTACTGTCAACAAGAGAAACGTCACGGAAGTCCCAAAGATATTCCAACTCCTGAAAGACATGGATATACCCCGTGTCTGTTTTTATCACCTTGTTTACTCCGGACGCGGTTCCGAACTCATCAAAGAAGACCTGGGACACCAGGGTACCCGGGAGCTGGTGGATCTGATACTGGATGAAACCAGAGCCCTTTTTGACGCCGGCATGCCCAAGGAAGTCCTAACCGTGGACAACCATGCAGACGGCCCCTATATTTATCTGCGCCTGCTCAAGGAAGACCCGCAGCGGGCCAAAGAAGTTTTGGAGCTTCTGCAGTTCAACGAGGGCAACAATTCCGGCCGGGGCATCGGCTGCATATCCTGGGACGGCAGCGTTCATCCGGACCAGTTCTGGCGGCAGCACGTGTTCGGCAATGTCCTTGAGCGGCCCTTTTCCCGGATCTGGGAGGACGAGTCCATAGAGCTTCTGCAAAAGCTAAAGGACAAGAAAAAATACGTGGGCGGAAGGTGCGCCGGGTGCAGGTTTCTAAACGTCTGCGCCGGCAACTTCCGGGCCAGGGCCGAGGCCTTCTATGGCGACATCTGGGCCCAGGACCCGGCCTGCTACCTGAAAGACGAGGAAATAAAGGCAATATGAACAGCTCAAATTTTTACCGCGGCAGAAGACTTCGCTCTTCAAAGGCCATCCGGGAAATGGTCCGGGAAACGGATCTTTTGCCCCGCAACCTGGTCCAGCCCTTTTTTGTCCTGGAATCCAGGGACCCCAAAGAATCCCGGCCTATTGCCTCCATGCCCGGGCAGAGCCAGCTCGCCCCGGCCGCTCTGGAGGAAGAAGTGTCCCGGGCGGTGGACCTGGGACTTCAAAGCGTCATCCTCTTTGGCATCCCCGTACACAAGGACGCCCGGGCCAGTCAGGCCTATGCACAGGATGGAATAATCCAGCAGACGGTTCAAAAACTCAAGAAGCGTTTTCCATCCCTGGTGATCATAACCGACGTCTGCCTTTGCGAATACACCGATCACGGGCATTGCGGCCTTATCCAGGATAAAAAGGTCCAAAATGATCCCAGCCTGGGTCTTCTGGCCCGGACCGCCCTTTCCCATGCCCAGGCCGGGGCGGATATTGTGGCCCCGTCAGACATGATGGACGGCCGGGTCCAGGCCATCCGTGACATGCTGGACAACCAGGGCTTCAAGGAACTGCCCATTATGTCCTACGCGGTCAAGTATGCCTCGGCCTATTACGGCCCCTTCCGGGAAGCGGCCCAGAGCGCACCCTCGTTTGGAGACCGCAAGACCTACCAGATGGATCCCGGCAACGCCAGAGAGGCCCTGCGCGAGGCAGAAGCCGACATAATCCAGGGAGCGGACATGCTCATGGTCAAGCCGGCCCTGCCCTACCTGGACATTATAAGCGCCCTGCAAAGCTCCTTTAACCTGCCGGTGGCGGCTTACCAGGTAAGCGGGGAATACAGCCAGATCAAGGCCGCAGCACAGCTGGGCTGGCTGGATGAAAAAAGCGTGGCCCTGGAATCAGTAACCGCTGTAAAAAGGGCCGGAGCCGAAATTATCCTTACTTATTTCACCAGGGAAATCCTGGGATGGATGGCCGGCAATGAATAGTAAAAACCATGATGCCACAAGCCCTGCAAAGGCCCCTGATCTCAGGCTGGTG
>NZ_QYZY01000091.1:0-1142 GCF_003838035.1 Desulfonatronospira sp. MSAO_Bac3
GTCGATCTCTTTGATCAGGAGATCATAGACCTGCCGGTCCTCTGTAATATCCTCGTACAGGATAAATTCGGACCCTTCACACAGTTCGACCGGTTGAAAGAATATTAACTTTGTATCCCCATTCCTGCACCGAACCCAGAATTTCCGTGGTCTCGCCGTTCCCGGACCTAAAGCTGACCGGTCTGCCTTCCATGCCGCGATCACCTCTTCCCGGTATGATGGATCGGGATATGCCAGAGTGAACCAGTCTTTCCCGGCTGATATATCCTCGAGCGTATACCCAAACATCTCGGTGAACCGGTTATTTATGAACGTATAATTCCCATCCGGATCGATGATGGCGGCTGCCAGGGGCAGCAGCTCGATGACATTTCTAAACCGCCCCTCGCTGATACGAAGCTGCTCTTCAGCAATTTTTTGCCTGGTGATGTCCCGTAATTGCTCAATAATCAGGATAACATTACCTTCTTCATCTACGATTGGGTTGCTGCGGCAATCTAAAAAAAGGCCCAGTTCCGGAACAAACTTTTCAAGCTGCTCTTTCTGCCCACTCTGCACCGCTCTCGTGGTGGCACATGGCTCGCATTCCCGGTCACGCCCGATAATTTCATAGCATTTTTTCCCTTTCACCTCTTCTGGGGTCATGCCCAGCAGGTCATAGCCAGCCTTGTTGTAGCGCTCTATGCTGTGGTCAGGATGCTGGATGGCCAGAACGTCTGATATGTTATCCAGGACACCTTCAAGCAAATGCTGCTGGGCTCTTAGCGTCTCCTCAACCTCTTTGCGATCAGTGATATCCCGGCCAACAGACTGGTATTCACGGACAGTGCCATCATCATTAAAGAATGCCCGTGTGATCCATCGGTCCCAGACGATATCGTGATCCTGTAAAATGATCCGCTGATCAATCTTTCCGGTGGGATGATCCGGTGTGAGCTGGGCGAACAGGCGGGTTACCTTCTCACGATCATCTGGGTGGATGACAGGTTTGAAACGGGTCCCGATGAGCTCTTCCTCTGTTTTATTGAATCTGCGGCAGTATGCTTCGTTTACAAAGAGGTGTGTGCCATCCGGCAAAAACCTGCAGATGAACTCAGTCTGATGCATAACGACATTTCTGTAACGCTCTTCACTCTCCCGGA
>NZ_QYZY01000092.1:0-11773 GCF_003838035.1 Desulfonatronospira sp. MSAO_Bac3
CCAGACATGAACAGGAATTTTTTACTTACCGGGACTATCTGCACTGGCCCCCGGACAAGCGTCTGGAGATCATTGACGGCACTGCTTACGACATGACTCCGGCTCCGCTTATAATTCACCAGCAGATCCTTCTGGGACTGGCCCGGCAGATTGATGAAGTTCTCGAAGACTCCTCCTGCCGGGTGCTGCCGGCACCTGTGGACGTACTTCTGCCCCGCGGTCTGGAAGCCGACGAGGAAACCGACACTGTGGTCCAGCCCGACCTGGTCATCGTATGCGATCCGGACAAGATCCGGGAAAAAAACATCCGCGGAGCACCGGAATGGATAATCGAAATCGTCTCCCCGTCCACTGCCGGGCATGACCAGATACGCAAACGCGAGCTCTACGAAAAAAGCGGGGTCAGTGAATACTGGATAGTTCACCCCACTGACGGACTGGTCATGGTTTACAGGCTGGAAGACAATGCATACGGCAAGCCGGAAGTAATGGAACTCAAGGACACCACCCGCTGCATGGCCGTACCTGAGGTTTCAGTGGACTGGGATCGCGTAATGCGCCGCTTGCGTGAAGCGGAAAACCAATAAAAGCCTGGAATACAATATGCCATACAAAATAGCAGTTCTCATATCCGGTTCAGGGTCCAACCTGCAGGCCATCATTGACCGCATAGAGCAAAACGTTCTGGATGCCCGCATTACCCGGGTCATAAGCAATAAACCAGGAGTCTCTGGTCTGGAGCGGGCCGAAAGGCACGGCCTGTCCACTACGGTTATTGAGCACAAAGACTACCCTTCCAGGGAAGACTTCGACGCCGCCCTGGTGCGGGTGATCCAGGACAGCGGAGCCGACGGCGTAATCCTGGCCGGATTCATGCGCATCATCACCCCGGTCTTGATAAACGCCTTTCCGGGCAACATATTAAACATCCATCCCAGCATCCAGCCGGCCTTTCCCGGAGTCCATGCCCAGAAGCAGGCTGCAGAATACGCAGTCAAGCTTTCCGGGTGCAGCATCCATTTTGTGGATGAAAAAATGGATCACGGTCCCATCATTATCCAGGCTGCGGTTCCGGCCCTGGCCGGGGACGATGAAAAATCCCTGGGCTCGCGCATCCTGGCCCTGGAGCACAGGATCTTCCCCCAGGCCGTACAATGGCTGGCCCAGAACCGCCTGGAGATAAACGGCCGCACCGTAAACGTACTCAACGCCCCCTCGCCTGCCGTAGTGGAAGCGGATACTTATCCCGCCCTGGTCAGCCCCGGACTGGAAGACGGGTTTTAGATTAATCAAACCCCAAACACCAAGCATAAGATTGAAAGAACTTCTCCCTTTTCTACCCAGACCCAGTCACTATCTTGGCCAGGAAGTCAACAGCGTGCACAAGAACAGGCGCAGTGCATCTGTGCATATGGGCCTGGCCTTCCCCGATGTTTACGAGGTGGGCATGTCCTACCTGGGCCAGAAGATACTTTATCACCGTATCAATGACCAGGATGAGTACTACGCCGAAAGGGTCTTCTCCCCGTCCCTGGAAGCGGCCGGAATCATGCGGGAGCAGAACACCCCACTTTGCACCCTGGAATCTGACACCCCCCTGGGGGAACTGGATATTCTGGCCTTCAGCCTGACCCACGAACTCTGCTATACCAACATCCTGTATATGCTGGACCTGGCCGGACTGCCTTTCAAGGCTCACGAGCGAAGCGGGGCTCATCCCCTGGTTATTGCCGGTGGCGGAGCCACCTTCAATGCCGAGCCAGTGGCTGACTTTTTTGACCTCATGGTCCTGGGCGACGGCGAAGAAGTCATCCTGGACATACTGCAGAAGGTCAAAATTGCCCGGCAGCAGGGCATGTCCAGGCAGGACCTGCTGCAGACCCTAAAAAAACTCCCCGGGGTGTACGTGCCCGGATTCTTTAAAGGTCCCGGGCTGCCCCTGACCCCGCTGCGAGAGGATTACAGGCAGGTTACTAAAAGCCTGGTAACTGATCTCAACCAGGTCCCCTTTCCCACCCGGCAGATTGTGCCCTACGGCAAGGTCATCCACGACCGATTGAGCATTGAAATCGCCCGGGGCTGCACCCGGGGGTGCCGCTTCTGCCAGGCCGGAAGCATATACCGGCCGGTGCGCGAAAGAAGCATCTCCCGCATCCTGGAGGATGTCCAGCAGGGGCTTCTGGCCACAGGCCTGGAAGAGCTTTCATTTCTGTCTCTAAGCAGCGGTGACTTCTCCGCCCTGGAGGAACTTTTCACCAGGAGCTTTGCCCGCTGCCAGCAGCAACAGGTGGCCATGGCCCTGCCTTCCCTGCGGGTAGGTTCAGTCAATGAAAGGCTTATGCAGCTCATGTCGCGCATACGCAGAACCCAGGCCACCCTGGCCCCGGAAGCCGGAACCAGCCGCCTGCGCCAGGTCATCAACAAGGGCATCACGGAAGAACAGCTACTCAAGCACACTGGTCATCTCTTTGACCTGGGCTGGAAAGGGGTCAAGCTCTACTTCATGGTGGGGCTGCCCACTGAGGCTGATGATGATTTAAAAGGCATAAGGGATCTCTGCCAGAAAGTCCTGGAAACCGGGCGTTCCCGGAAGATAAAGCCCCAGGTCACCGCCTCGGTGGCCCCGTTTGTGCCCAAGCCCCACACCCCTTTTCAATGGGAGCGCCAGGCTGGGCTGTCTGAAATACGTGAAAAGATCTTCCGCTTAAAAGACCTGTTCAAGACCAGCAGAACTCTGAACCTCAAGTGGCACGATCCGGAGATGAGTCTTCTGGAAGGGATATTTTCCAGGGGAGGCCGCGAACTCTCGCAGGTGGTGGCCGGGGCCTACGCCCGGGGTGAGACATTTACCAGCTGGAGCGACTGTTTTCGCCTTGAGCCCTGGCTGGACATCATGGATAAAAGCGGTCTCTCCCCGGATACTTATCTGCGGGCCAGGGACACTGATGAACCACTGCCCTGGGACCACCTGCAAAGCGGCATGGAGCGAAGATACCTTTTGACCGAAGCCAGAAGGGGCCGTCAGGCCCGGACCAGCAAGGACTGTCGCTATCACGCCTGCCGCATGTGCGGTGTCTGCGACAAAAAATCCAGGCCTTCCAGCCTGCGCAAAGTAAGCCAGACCCCATCCATTTCCAATGTCTTGAACCGGGATTTCCGGGATCAGGAACATGATACTGAAGATATTGACTCTAACCTCCTGGAACAGAAAGACTTAAGCCCCAAAACCGCCCACCTGCGCATCTGGTATAAAAAGACCGGGCTGTGCATCTACCTGAGCCAGTTAGAGCTGCAGTCTCTGCTGGAGAGGGCCATGCGCCGGGCGGGCTGGCCTCTCAGCTTTTCCACTGGCTTCAGGCCCGCCCCGGTAATAGCCTTCGGCCGGGCCCTGCCCGTAGGGGTGTCCAGCCTGGAGGAATGGTACAATATTTACCTGAGAAAACACTTAGACAGCAGCCACCTCCTGAACAGCCTCAACAATGAACTGCCCCGGGGCATGCACGCCTTTGCCTTAGAACACCTGAGCCAGGGCCGCAGGCAGCCCCAGTCCATCCAGGAAGAATTCCAGGTGGAACTGGACCTGTCAGGGGAAGACCTGCAAAAAGCAATGACCACCTGGGAAAATTACAGGTCCGCGCCTGAATTCCTGGTTCAAAAACAGACCAAAAAAGGACTCTCCACAAAAGACCTGTGCTCATACCACAAACATTCCCACTGGGAGAAAAGCAGCCTGAAAGTGGTTTTTACCTGGGAAAAGGACTATTTAAGCCCACTTTTTATCCTGCAAAGCATTTTTTCAGACCTGGGCCGGGAAAAAATGCACATCACCAAGACCCGTCAGATTATGGACTGATTCCGGGCCAATAAACTTTTTGAACAGGGCAATTCGCATATTCCCATTGCCTTTCACACCCGCATGAGCTAATATAAACTTTAAAGCGATACTTGTTTTTTTAAACAAGAGGCCTGTTATCAACTTTAAGACCCCTGGAGGATATTATCATGCGTTATCTTGTTGTCTTGACCCTGGCAGCCATGCTGCTGGCGGGCTGCACCACCCAGAAACATACTGTGGGCGGGGCGGCTCTGGGCGGAATCGGCGGGGGAGTAATCGGCTCCCAGATCGGCAAGGGCACCGGTCAGACCGCGGCCATCATCGGAGGAACCCTTCTGGGCGCTGCCCTGGGAGGATATGTGGGCAGCTACATGGACCGCATGGATGAGATGGACCGGCGCAACATGAATCAAACCCTGGAGACCAAACCCACAGGGACCACTTCCCAGTGGCACAACCCCGATACACAGACGGATTACGCCGTGACCCCCACTGAGACATATCAGAGGGATGACGGGCGGTACTGCCGGGAATACACCACTGAAGTGCAGATCGGAGGGGAAACCGAGAAGGCCTACGGCACAGCCTGCCGCAGGGACGACGGGGCCTGGGAAATAATCAACTGATTTCTCTCTATAGCTTGAATGCAGCGGATAAGGTTCCGCCAGTTCTGGATCCTCATCCGCTGCAGAAGGCATAACATGATTTTGGATCTTTCTTGGCCCGGTACATGCTTTGGTCCGCCAGGCGCAGCAGTTCCTGAGGGTCAGCGGCATCATCGGGATATATACTGATCCCCATACTGAAATCCTGGTGAATCTCCACCCCCTCCAGCACAAAAGGCCTGCTCATCTCACTTGATATTTTCCGGGCCACCCGCAGGACATCCTGACTGCTGCTGATACTTCCAAGAACTACTACAAACTCATCCCCTCCATAACGGGCCACTGTATCGCTTTTGCGTACACACTTCTGCAGGCGCTGTCCCACCTGGTAAAGAAGCTTGTCCCCAGCCATATGACCGTAAAGATCATTGACCGGCTTGAATGAGTTGAGATCAAAAAAGACAACCCCCACTTTGTGCCCGTAGCGCGAAGCCATGGCAAAAGCCCTCTCCAGCCGGTCCAGCAGAAGCTCCCGGTTGGGCAGTTCCGTAAGATAGTCATGCATGGCCCTGTACGCCATCTCTTCCTGGGCCTTCTTCAACAGGGTAATATCCGAAATCATGGCGTACCACATTTTCTCCCGGACATCGCTGTAGGGAACGGTACTTATGCGCAGCCACTTATAGGAGTTGTCCCGGTCCAGCACCCGGAACTCCCCATGAAATGGTTCATTTCTGTTCAGACTGTCGCCCATGCTTGAGCTCACCTGCTCTGAGTCATCCGGGTGAACATTGTCCCACAGCCTGACCGGATCCTTCAGGATATCTTCCGGGGTGACCCCCAGAAGCTCAGTTACTCCCCGGCTCACAAACAGAGGCAAAAGCCCTTTTTCTTCCTGGACCTGGTACTGAATCACGGCTCCGGGCATATTTGCGGTTACTTCCTTGAGCAGCTTTTCGCTTCTCTCCAGTGCCTGCCGGCTTTTCTGCATATCGGTTATGTCCTGGGCAACCTCAACTATGCTCAGCATCCTGTCATGCTCGTCCTTAACCGGATAAGCCCGCACTTCCCATATCCTGCCGTCCGGAGTATCCACGATGGAATGATCCGGGCTCTTGCTTTCCAGAGACCTGGTGACCGGACACTTGCGGCAGGGCTTATCATTTTCGTTCCACAGATGGTAGCATTTGCGGCCGATGAGTTCTTCGGCCCTCATGTCGAGACTGTCCGCCGCCGCCTGATTGGCCCAGAGTATGGTCAGTTCATGGTCCATGCACAGAACCAGCTCCCTGATGCTGTTCAGGACCATTTCATACCACCTTCTGTCTTCATCCAGCCTCATCTCGGCATACCTTATGCGCAGCATGGCCTCGATCTGAGCCAGAAGCTCCCTTGTCCTGACCGGCTTCACCAGGTATCCGTCAGCTCCGGACTCCAGTCCCTGGGCCCTGTCATCGGATTCGGTCTGAACACCGGAAAACATTATCACATAAGTTCCCTGCAGCCGGGAGTCTGATTTGATTTTTCTGCATATCTCCAGGCCTCCCATGTCCGGCAGCATCACATCCAGCAAAACCAGGGCAGGCCTTCTGTTATAGACCATTTCCATGGCCTTTTCTCCGGTGGGGGCCTTCAAGACGTTGTATCCGGCCTCCTGCAGCACTCTGGAGGTCTGCATCATGGTCACGGGATCATCCTCTACAACCATGATCTCTTTTGCATTGGCGTTCATATTAACTTTTTTCCTCCTGCATCAGGAGTGCCCCCCAAAAAACCTAACCAGCTTCAGGGCTTAAAATTGACCCGAGAACCCGCTGTAACCGCTGGAAATTAAAAGGCTTGGGCAGCAGATCATCCGCCCCCGCCTGCAGAAAATTTTCCTGTTCCTCATGATCCAGGGCACTCATGACCACCACCGGCAGCTTTTCCCTGCCCTGTTCCTTCTCAATGGTGCGAAGCCTCTGCAGTACTTCCATGCCGCTCATTTCAGGCATGACAATGTCCAGTAGAATCAGGTCAAAGCTGTCTTCCTGCAGGGCCTGAAGCACCTTTTGCCCATTGTCCACAAGTTTGTATTCCACACCCATCTTATCCAGGTATCTGGCCAGTATGGTCTGGTTCATGGGCTCATCTTCCGCCACCAGGATCCTGCCGGAAAAATTCAGTGGTTTCTGCTCGATGGTCTTCTTTTCTTTGTGCAGGGCATCATGCCCGGACTTGAGGTGCATGGGCAGAGTTATGGTGAATGTAGTTCCTGCCCCCTGACTGCTCTGCACTTCTATTGTGCCGTCATGCGCTTCCACAAGTCTTCTGGCGATGGCCAGACCAAGGCCCACGCTCCCCTCTCCCTGGGTAGGCCTGGAACTGGTGGTCTGATATTCTGCAAAGAGCCTGTCCATTTCTTCACCGGGTATACCCTGTCCGTAGTCGGACACATCCAGCACCAGGTAGCCGTCTCTGGTATACAGCCTGACATCCACGGTACTGCCTGAAGGGGAGTACTTTATGGCATTGGTCAAAAGGTTGGTCACCATCTGGGTAAACTTGGCCACGTCCAGGTTGACTTGGGGCAGATCCTCCAGAACATGACAATTAAGAGAAATATCCTTTTCCCTTGCCAGCATCCGCAGAGGATCAAGGGCGTCCTGCACTACCCGGCCGGGGCGGACATTTTCCAGCTGCAGATTTATCTGACCGCTGTCGATCTTGGTCACGTCCAGAAGGTCTTCCACCATCCCCAGCATGAACCTGCTCAGGCTTTGAATCTTATCCAGCATGCCGGCACCGGTCTCGCTCAACTGGTGCTTCATGTCTTCCTGGAGCAGTTCTGCGTAAAGTTTTATGGACCCCAGAGGATTTCGCAGGTCGTGAGCAGCCATGCCCAGGAAAAAATTTTTCTGAGAATTGAGTTTTTCCAGGCGCACGATTTGCCGGGCAAGCTCGCGCTGGGCATTTGTCAGTTCATTGTTCAGGCTGGTCATTTCCTGAAGAACGGTGTTTCCCTCTTCCATGAACTGCTGCTCTCTGGCCTGGGTGGAATACTTCTTGTAAGCCTCCCGGATAAGATTGGTCTGCTCGTTATTGACCTTCAACAGCTCCTGGTAAAGATCGTTTAGAATGTCCCTGCTGTCTCCGGCCGTGATGACCATGTTATCCTGCACCCTGACCCCGGTAAAGTCTAAGGTACAGATCTCACCATTGACCTGCACGTTGAGCTCCCAGTTTAAGGCCAGTCCCTGTTCGTCCAGCTGCTTCCAGAAATTTTCAGCCTTCTGCATGGAATCCTGATGAAGGATATCATGAAAAAACAAGTCACCTGCAGCGTTTTCCATGTCCTTGAGGCCGTTGTACAGGACTTCCCGTATTCTGCCCGAGGCTTCACAGACTATGGCCAGGCAGTTAAGTGAGTTCTGCATAGCTTATCATCCTGATTCAAATCCTGATCTACATCTGGCTGGTTCAGGAGCACAGACTGAAGGCCAGTTCAACAGCCTGCACAGCATCCATTGCGCTTCCGTCTGCTCCGATTTTCTCCCATCCTCCGGGCTCCTGCAGGAATGCATGGCCTCCCACCATAATTTTCACGCCTTCCAGTCCCGGAGTCTGCCTTACTTCCTTTATAATGGCCTCCACCCTCGGCCTGTTGGAAGTCAGTGTGGCTGATACAGCCAGAAGATGGACATTCTGATCCTTAACAGACCTGACCACTTCTTTTTCGGGCATGTTGGCCCCCAGGTAATAAGTATCCCAGCCCTTCATCTCCAGAAGATCCGTGACCATGCGGATGCCCAGTTCGTGCAGCTCCCCGCCCACACAGCAGGCCACCATGGACAGTCCGTTTTTTTCAAAAGTCATGATCCTGGGGTACAAATGAGACATGATGAGCTGGGTTACAGCGGTGCAGTAATGCTCCTGGGCAATGCTTATCTGGTTGGCAAGCCACAACCGGCCCATTTCATACTGAACCGGCTGAAAAACATACATGTATATATCCTGGATATCCACTCCCCGGTTCACTGCGTCCAGGATCAGGCGGACAGCTTCATTGCGACTGGACCCGCGTATGCAGTCCAGATAGGACTGGGCAAGTTCACAGTAAGGATTCTCTTTGCTGATACAGGAGGCTTGCTTGTTCATGGACTCATCCACAGTTTTGATATATTTATCGGTTCTACATCGTCTCCGGCCGGGACCGGCCTGTTTACAAGCAACTACAAAATTCAGTTCAGTTATATTGACACTCGACTCCCCGCCTGCCCCGGACAAGACAGCAGAGATTTTCCCTGCGCCTTTGCTTCATGGCGATTATATAAATAATGTCAAAAAAAGCCAGTAAAAGCAATCCGCTGAACAGACCGGAATACATACGGACTGAAAAAAAACCCGAGATATCAAGTGGAAAGACATAATCCTTTTATCTTACGATACCCTGTCCTCTGTTACCTGTCCTGCAGACCGGGACGGCGTCAGTTTGCTGATTAATTCTGGACAGATAAATCTCCAGTAAATGACTGTGAATATTTTTTAAAATAAAACCAGAGGTTTGAGTGACGTTTTCTCAGCAGATTCCTTTTCTTGACTTCACCTGCAGTTCAAGATATCAGGATAAATCACTTGAAGCAGGTACCGGCAAAGGCAGCTTCCAGCTGCTGATGCACGCTCACCTGACGGAGAAGAAGGTTCGGGTGCGCTTTGCGCCTAACAGGGAACCCTGTGCAAGTCAGGGACGGACCCACCGCTGTAACCGGGGACCAAAGCCGCATTCAGGCCACTGCCCCGCACTTACTTTTCTATGGGTGTTTTTTCCTTGAAGAAAAAAGTAAGTGCGGGGCGGGAAGGCGCGGCAAGTAGAAAGATCCGGAAGTCAGAAGACCTGCCTGAACCTCTTGAAGAATTGCCGGGCCGGACAATCGGCAAAAAAAGATCATGATGCCGCGGATGAAAATGGGACATCCCCGGGTCGACAACAATCGGCCCGGGGTTTTTTTATTTCAGAAGACAGAAAAGAAGGCTGGTTATCTTCAATATTTTATGCGCATAAGGACATCCATACTTCTCGTTACCCTGACATTCATGCTTCTGGGCATGATCATCGCCTCGGTAAGCATGGGCTACGTCCAGGTGCCTCTGTCCACCACTTTCCAGATGCTCTTTTACAAGATCACCGGGCAGCAGGAGCTTTTGCTCCAGGCAGACCCGCTGGTTTACACCGTGATTTTCGAGGTCAGGCTGCCCAGAGTACTCACCGCAGCCATTGTTGGCGCGGGCCTGGCCCTGGCCGGAGTCATATTCCAGGGTCTTCTGCTGAACCCCCTGGCCGACCCGTATACTTTGGGGGTATCATCCGGAGCGGCTTTCGGGGCCTCCCTGGTGCTGCTTTTCAACCTGCAGTTCCTTGGGCTTTACACCCTGCCCCTGTTCGCCTTTATCGCCGGATGCCTGACCCTTCTCTTTGTGGTCTATCTTTCGGCCACGGCCGGGGGACTGTCCTCCAACAATCTTATTTTGTCCGGAGTGATAGTCAGCGCCATTCTTTCAGCCGGCATAAGCCTGTTCAAGTACCTGGCCCAGGAAAGGGTCTCGGTGATAATATTCTGGCTCATGGGCAGCTTTGCCTCCAGCACCTGGCCGGAGCTTATCCTGACTTCGTCCATGGTGTTTCTGGGATTCATGGTCTTCATGTTTTATTCCAGGGATATAAATCTCATCTGCCTGGGCAGCCGGGCCGCGGCGTCTCTCGGCGTGGACACCACTAAGCTCAGGATTATCCTCCTGATAACCGCTTCCCTGGTGGCCGCGGTCTGCGTATCCATCTCCGGGATAATCGGGTTTGTAGGCCTTCTGGTGCCGCACATGATGCGCTCTCTAACCGGACCGGAGCACAGAAGCCTTTTGCCGGTGAGCCTTTTGTGCGGGGCGGTGCTTCTTCTGGCCGCGGACACTTTGACCAGGACCATGCTTCCGGCGGAAGTGCCCATTGGGGTGCTTACAGCCCTCATTGGCGGGCCTTTTTTCTGCTATATCTTCCGCAAACGCCAGATGCAGTTCAGGGTGTAGAGTATGGCCTTTTCCATGAAAGATGTACATTTCGCCCTGGGAGAAACCAGCATCCTGGAAGATATAAACATTGACCTGCCTCCGGGCAGAATATACGGCATCCTGGGTCCCAACGGCAGTGGCAAGTCCACCTGGCTGGACCTGCTCATCCGGCACAGGGTGCCGCAGCAGGGCATGGTAGAGTATAACGGCCGCCCCCTGGGATCATACTCCAGGAAACAGATATCCAAGGAAATGGCCTTAGTTCCCCAGGACTACCGCCTGAACTTTCCCTTCCAGGTCCTGGAGGTGCTGCTCATGGGCAGATATCCTTTTCTGCCGCGCTTTGCCTCTCCTGGCAGCCGGGACCTGGATATCGTCCGGGAGGTTATGCAGAAGACCGGCCTGGAAAAATTTCAGGACAGGATGGTTACTGAGCTGAGCGGTGGTGAGCGCCAGCGGGTGGTTTTCGCCAGGGCCCTGGTTCAGGATACGCCGGTGCTCATTCTGGATGAAGCCACGGCCAGCTTAGATATCAAACACGGCCTGCACCTTCTGTCCTTAGTGCGGCAAAAAAACCAGCAGGCCCGGACCACGGTCTTTTCCGTGTTTCAGGATATCAACCTGGCTGCAGCCTTCTGCAGCCATATTATATTTTTCAAGCAGGGACGAATCCTGCTGCACGGCCCGACTACAGAAGTGCTCACCCCGCAAAACCTGGAGCGCGTCTTTGACGTCCGGGCCAAGGTCTATTTCGACGATTATGCACAGTCCACCCAGGTGGTGTTCAAGGTTTAACATCTCTGTGCGCGCATCTTAGTTATCTGTTAATTGTTATCTGTTATCTGTTAATTGTTAATTGTTAATTGTTAATTGGGGTAAGGCAACTCCCGGAAAATAGAATTATTAACCTGGGTGGGCGGCGACCTTTTAATTTCCCGCATGTTGCCCAGAACTCCCCACCCTGAAACTGTTACGTTATTTTCAGGTAGTTGCCATAATCAAGCTCCAGTAGGAGTATTTATACAGATGCCTGCGACAGAGTGTTGCCACGCCTCGATCTGCTCCCCTCCTTGGCTAAGGAGGGGTTGGGGGTGGTTCGATATTTAGCTCCCTTCCTTAACCGGCTTCTATTCAGGCCAAGCAGGGGAGCTGTACCGTGGCCTGGATTTACTTGGGTGGTGGACTTCTGGAATGTTGATAAGGAAGGGATTTCATACAACCACCCCCGGCCCCTCCTTGGCTAAGGAGGGGAGCTACACCGTGCCCTGGATTTACTTGGGTGGTGAAAGCTTAG
>NZ_QYZY01000093.1:0-5440 GCF_003838035.1 Desulfonatronospira sp. MSAO_Bac3
ACGCCACAGGCTCGGGCAGGGGAATTGAGCAGGCCATGGACCTGTGCCGGCCCCGGGGGACCATAGTGCTCAAGTCCACAGTGGCCCTGCAGGGCGAGGTAAACCTGGCCCCGCTGGTGGTGAACGAAATCACCCTGGTGGGATCACGCTGCGGGCAGTTCAGCCACGCCCTGGACATGATGCACAGGTTCCCGGACATGCCCCTGGAGCGCCTGATCACCCACCGCTATCCCCTGCACCAGGCCCTGGAGGCCTTTGAAGCAGCACAAAGCGGCCAGGCCCTGAAGGTTGTCCTGGAGGTGAGCTGAACCTTGAAGCGAATTCATCTGTTGTCCGGTTTATTATTCCTGCTTGTTAATGCCGTGGGCTTACCTGCAGGCTTGAGCTCTGCATGGGCGCAGGACTTCAGGGTGGCAATTCTGCACTCCATCAGGCATCCGGCTCTGGATGAAGCAGCATCCGGGGTCATCCAGCACTTTCAAGATAAGGATGTAAAAATCGAATTTACCCAGGTATTCATGAACCGGGAACAGGATGAAGGCAAAAATGAAAAGGATCATATATCAAAGATAAGCGAACTTGACCCCGACCTGGTAATTACCCTGGGTACCCAGGCATCGCAGGAGGCCGTCCGGAAAATGGAATCTGTAGATATTGTCTTTTCAGCGGTCACCGATCCGGTTGGCGCAGGGCTTATAACGGATATGCACAAGCCCGGAGGACGGGTTACCGGACTTACCGATATGAGCCCTGTGCGCGAACAGTTGGATATGATCACCTGGGTGCATCCCGGGATCTCAACACTGGGCATTGTGTTTTCCGAATTCGAGCAAAACGCGGTCTTGATCAAAAAAAGACTGCAGGAAATGGCAGGTAATTCCGGCCTGGAGCTGCTGACGGCTTCTGTCGGACCCGGAGGCGATGTACAGGATGCAGCTCTGGGAATACTGGACAGGGTGCAGGCCCTGTACATTTCTACAGACAACTATGTTGTCCAGCACGTATCCATGCTGGCTCGACTGTGTGCCTTGCATGACGTTCCCCTGTATGCTGCAGACCCCAGCTCCGTGGCTGAAGGGGCCATGGCCTCCCTGAGCATAGATTACCACAGTATGGGCCTGCAGACCGGGGCCATGGCCAAAAGGATCCTTGAGGGGGAAAAGCCGGGGGGCATTTCAGTGGAAAAGCCCAGGGAAGTAAACATTACCATCAACACCAGCTCCGCAGAGAAGATGAATGTGGATCTACCCCTGGACCTGATGCTGGCAGCGGACAGGGTGTATGATCATTTTCCGGAGATTGTTCAGTAGTAATTTTATAAGAAGGTGGCTCTTGAGAATGAGCAATCCCCCCCAGCCCTTCCTTGACCGGGCAGGGGAGAGGCTCGCGCTCTGCGTAAAATGACAAGCCGGGCGACACAGTTAAGTAGTCAAAGCGAAATGCCCTGGGATCTGGCTATCATTTTAATATGCCTTGACATAAATAGTTTTGATGTCTTAGCATCATCAGTATGAGGACAACATTAGCCATAGACAACGATGTCCTGGAAAAAGCAAGGGCTCTTGCCGCCAGGCGAAGAATCCCATTTAAGACTGTGATCAATGAAGCCCTCAGAGCTGGTCTAAGAGAAGTGGAAAAGCCAGCTTTGCAGCGGGATTACACAACCATGCCTCAACCCATGGGGCTTAAGCAGGGAAGAAACCTGGACAATATCCAGGAACTCCTGGCCCAGGTGGAAGGCGAGGATGCCAGGTGATACTTGTTGATGCCAATATTCTGCTTTATGCCGAGGACAGCCTTCATCCCAGGCATGACCAGGCCCGCAACTGGTGGGATGGGCAACTTTCAGGAACCCGGCCTGTTTGTTTTTGCTGGACAGTGCTTTCGGCGTTTATCCGCATTGGCACCAGTCCCCGGGTCTTTGAACGTCCGCTTTCCATAGACCGGGCAGTTGCGCGGGTTCAGAGCTGGCTGGATCAGCCCTGCGCGAGAATTATCCGGCCAACCGATCAGCACTGGAAACTGTTTCAAGACATGCTGATCAAGGGGAAGGCTACAGCCAATCTTGTCACTGACGCTCACTTGGCGGCCCTGGCCATTGAACACGGGTGTGTACTCGCCTCTACCGATTCTGATTTCGCCCGCTTTCCTGGCTTAAAATGGCAAAATCCCCTGACATGAAAAATAATGCGGGCCGGCAACGCCCTGGCAGTGCATCCTGGCAGGGATAAGTGTTTTGCATTGAGAAAATTTCAGACGAGCAGGCCCTTTAATCACTCCACCAGCCTGTCTTCAGGCAGGGAGATTTCGCGGTAGAGTTCGTCCGTGGCAGCCAGGAGCTCAAAGGGTGGGTTAAAGCCTATTTCGTTGGCTACCTGGATGTTGAAGGATATCTTGGGTGCGCCTCTGTCCACCATGTTCAGGGATCTGGGCTGTTTGCCTTCAAGGATATCAATTATCATTTGAGACAGAAAGTTGCCTCTCCTGCTGAAGTCCACGGTTGAAAAGCCCATGAGAGCGCCGGCCTCCACATCCCGGGAGCCGTTTCTGGCAAAGGTGGGTATTCCCTGCTCCCGCAGAAAGCTAAGAATCTTATCCACATCGCTGCTTTCCCAGTCAAAGGCCAGAAGAGAGGGAATGAAAAAGGCATCCATGCCCTTATCCAGGAGGTGCCTGATCCCTTCTAAGCAGTCCTGGACGGATTCTGTAGTGATTCTGTCGTATTCCAGGAGTTCAAATCCCCTTTCAGCGGCTATCCGCCTGGCGGCACCAAGGTTTGTAAACTGCCTGCCGCTCTCGGTGTCCGGATAGATCACCCCCAGCCGGTCGAATTCCACGATCTGGTGGAAAATATCGAACATACGCGGATATCTTTCCGGATCCAGGCGTACAGTAAAATTGTCCACACCTGAGTCCTGGGTGCTTTTCACAAAACCCGAATCCACAGGGTCGGAGACGGCCATGGCCACAATGGGTGTTTCATGGTTGTTGGCCGCAAGTATGGCCCGGGTGGCATCAGTGCCTGCTGCCAGGACCAGGTCCAGGTCGTCTCTTTGCATCAGCTCCCGGGCCTCTTCTTCCAGGAGCTCGTCCCTGTCCCAACCCGGGCTGTAGTGAGCATCCCCGGGGAAATCTATTTTTTCCAGCCACCCCCGGGCCTGCAAAGAATCCTTTACAGCCTGCAGCGAGTCCGAAAAAAGCCAGTACGAACCTCCCTCGATATAGCCCACCCGGTAGTTCTTCTCCTGCGCAAATGCCGGAGAGGCCAGAAGAATTCCGGCCAGTATCAGGCAGATAAAAGCCATGTTCTGCAGCCTGAAAAACTTTAGCATAACCTGCTCCAATTATTTTAAAATATGATGGAACTTTAAATTGTTTCCCGGACAAGGTCCAGTCGTAACCATTCAGGGGGTGCCAGCAATCGCCACCGGGAATAGACTTGAGGCGTACTCTCTAACCGTGAGCGGCAGAGCCGCCCGCTCGCCCCGTGAAACAGACTTTTGTCTCCGCGCAGCGGGTTTCACCGGGGTGTGCAACGAAGTTGCCCGTGCCAAAAAAAATCTTCTTAGGCACGGGAAGCCTTCAGGCTTCACACCCGACTAAAATACGCTTTGCTGTCCTGCGGAATTTTAGCGGGCAGGCAGGTGCTCCGCACACACGGTTTTGAAGAATAAAAATCCCCAGCAAGGCATTACCCGCCTGGCAGACAGGCAAATAGGCATATCTCCCCTATCAAGAGTTACGTCCAGTCAATTCCGGGCAATGAGCTCTCAGCATATACTGACGATGGTATCCCCGGCCCCGTGGACCTTGTAGAAAGGCCGGTGCATGACCAGGATGCCCATAAGCCCGCACGGCCCGTAAAATCCGCTGTACTTGGCAGTGGCGGTTGTCTCCTGCAATCCACTGGACCTGTCCAGGTAGGCGATATCTTCTTTGACCGAGTAACTTTTCTGCAGGATCCAGTATCTGTTGTGCTTATAACCTTCAGTGAGCAAAGATTTTATCCGCCCGGCGGTGTTGCCGGTCATGGCCTGCATGGAGTAGACCCCTTTGCTGCCCCAGTTGGCGTCCAGGTCGCATCCGGCATACTTGAGGAAATAATCCCTTCTTTTCCTGGGCAGCTGTAAAAATTCATGAATATCCATACGTTCCCCATCTTCCAGGACAATGTTTTCCGGGTCTACCAGGGTAGTATAAGGGAAGATCTCCCGGATTTCATCGGGGTACATATCCCTGGTTTTTTCCCAGAAAGGGAAGATAAGGGGGATTTTTTCGTCAAAGACGATGCTAGGCGGCAGGTCGTAGTGCAGCCTCTTGTTTTGCCAGGCATCAAAACGGGTTTTGAAGTAGTTGTCGGACATGAGCCCGTGAAAGGCATGGGCCCGAATAAAGTTGCAGTCATAGGCGCTTACGTCTTTGTCGTATCCGAAATATCTGACCCCGTGATCCCTGGTACGCTGCAGGAAAAAGCGCATCCCGGACTGGACCGAGGCGTTGTCCAGGAGGTGGTGCACCAGGGGCTGGTCATCCAGGTGTTTCTTCAGGTCCCTGGCGAACTGCCCGGCCATGGACCCGGGAAAGACGGGTTTTCCTTTAAAATCCTGGCTGAAATGCTCATAAAAAGAGTAGAGCTGCTCGCACTGGCACCACAGAGACCCCGGGCTCTGAATTTCCGAGATTTTTCCAGGCACAACTTCATCGGTGCGAAAAAAAGCGGGCTGCAGTGAAATCCCCATTTCCCGGGCCCGCTCGTGTAGTTCTTTGTGCCAGTTCCAGCCAAAGCTTTGGGGCAGTTCATTGATAATAAGCCCGGCAATGGCAGGGTCGGCTTCCTGAGCCAGGGAGGCCAGGAAAAGATCAGAAGTTATGTCCTGAAACTTTTGGATAAGCTCATGGCGTTTCTGGTATCCCTGCAGTACTTCCGGCTGCAGGGGATAGATATCCGCTGCCGGGCAGGTGCTGAAGCCTATGTCGACACGCAATAGATCGTTTATCTGATTGTCCAGAAAAGAAAAGTATCTGTCCATAAATCCTCAGGCAGAAGTTTCAGGTATTCATGACCTGACTCAAGGGCTGAGCCGGTTTCTGCGGATAAGAAAGCCCAGGTACAATATACTGCTGACCAGGGTCAGTATTCCGAAAAGCACCACAGAGCTTTCATAGCCCACCCTGGCGATGAGAAAGCCCATTACCAGCGGTCCGGCCACGTTGCCGGCCCTTTCCCAGAAGCGGTATATCCCCATGCCTGCCCCCGGGCCAAGCTTTTTTACGATATCAGTTTCAGAGATCACCGAGGCCTGAGAGGATACGGAAAAACTGTGGGCTATGCCCAGCATTATGACCATGACCAGGATGGGTATGAAACCGCTGAAAAGGGCGAAAGAAAGCATTGCCCCGGCAGTTATGAGCCCGCCCAGGAGTATGAAGTATTTGCGAA
>NZ_QYZY01000094.1:0-1659 GCF_003838035.1 Desulfonatronospira sp. MSAO_Bac3
CATGAGGAAATACCTCAAAATCGTGCTTGCCTATCATTTCCCTCCAGTGCGCGTGGTTTGTGATATCAGCAAGCGTCTGACTGCAGAAAATGAATCTGCTGTTGATATCCTTGTAATATACAAAGTCAGTTGTCTGTTTCAAAAAAACTTCAAGACTGCGGGTCAGGATGTTTCGCTCATTTTCAATCCGTTCTCTTTTATGCAGCAGGAAAACGATAAGGGCGGTAAAAGAAAGAATCGTGCCGGCTCCAATAACATAGACCCACATCAGCGGTGTAAAGACTATCCCGGAGGAAAGCCATCCAGCAAAGGGTATAGCCGCAATCTGCCAGCTTCCGTAGGGGAGTTCCACCACCCTGGTCAGCGGAGCATTTTCAAAAACCTGGGGATCGCCGAAAAATACATCACCCCCGGCCCCGAGAGCGTCCCGGCCCCTTATGGCGATGCGCAGATCATCCTGCTCTTCCCGTATTCCTGCTCCGGCAAAAATTTCGTCACTGTTCATGACCACCGAGGCCATACCCCAAAATGTCTCCCGGCCTGTGCTTTCGTCCCTTCTGGAGATGGGAATGCGGGCGACAATTCCCTCTCCACCCTGGACAAGCGCCAGAGGACCGGCGAGCACGATTTCGTTGACCTTTCGAGCCAGATCCACGGCCTCAAACTGGTCGGGAAGCGTCCTGTAGTCCAGGCCGACGGCTGCTTCGTTACCTTCGATGGGGTACATGAACTGAATGACCATGTCCCGTGCAAGGCCGATGTTCCGCAAATCGTTTTCCCCGCGAAACTGGACCTCCATGGCCCGGGCAAAATCATCCTGGGTCAGATCGGGATTCATGGCCACCAGGGCTTTCACGGCGGAGACTTTATAGATGTTGGCGTGCAGCCGGGACGTCAGGGAGGCCTTCATGCCGTCCAATACCTGCTGCACGCGTTCCACCTCCTGCTGCTTGTGGCGATCAGATTCAAAGCGGACAAGCAGCGCTCCGATCAGTACGAATAAACACAGGAGAACTGCAAACAAGGCTGCCCCTAATGTCGTTAGATTACTCTCACGCTTTTGGCTTTCTAAGGTGTTTCCGGAGGAAAACCTTAATATTGTTGATAATTTTTCAGTTATGTTTTTTATTTTCATCTACTCATACCAGGGTAATGGATTATCAGCGTATTAGCGACTTACCGATGTAGTCCTGTTATAAAAAACAAGAAAATGTGTGGCAGTGCTTTGTGACAGGTCGCCTGGCATTGGGACTGTCCCTCGCTGGGAACTAATCCCCGGTATATGCATTTTGCCTGAGTAACCCTCAATATCGGCAAAGCCAAAGTGTGAGTTGCGGGGACTGTCCCAGCTATGATTAAGTATCCTTTTCTTTCATTGGGTTGCGGGCATAGCCCGCATTAGCTCAGCCTTATTCGGCAAAGGGATTGTTAGCTACATGTCCGGACACCTCGTCCGCATGCAGGGAAAATGGCAGAACCACATGCACGGTGGTGCCTCGGCCGACCTCGCTTTCCACAGAAATATTGCCGTCCATCATGTTGACCAGCCGTCGAACTATGACCAGGCCCAGACCAGCGCCCTGATACTTCCTGGTCATGGAACCGTCTGCCTGGGAAAAGGGCTGAAACAGCTTGTCCAGCTTGTCTTCAGGGATGCCC
>NZ_QYZY01000095.1:0-2264 GCF_003838035.1 Desulfonatronospira sp. MSAO_Bac3
GCCCTGCTGCGCCGTGACCTGGAAGAACTCCAGGAACATGAATACAATGCCATTATCCTGGACGAAGCCCAGAACATCAAAAACCCCAATACAATAACCGCACGCTCTGTGCGCAAGCTCCGGGCGGATTTCAAGCTTTGCCTGTCCGGGACACCCATAGAAAACAACCTGCTGGAACTCTGGTCCCTTTTCGAATTTCTCATGCCCGGTTTCCTTGGATCGCAGCACGCCTTTCAGAAAGGCTTTGTAAAGCCCATAAAGGACGGGGACGAAGAAAGCCTTGCTTACCTGCGCAACCGGGTAAAACCCTTTATAATGCGCCGGACCAAGATCGAGGTGGCCCAGGAACTGCCGCCCAAGGTGGAAAACGTATACTACAGCGCCCTGATGGATGATCAGCTTGACCTCTACTCCGCCCTGGCCAAAAAGCTCAAGGAGCAGGTCCTGCAAAGGGTGGACGAAAAGGGAATATCCGCCAGCCAGATGTCCATACTGGACGCCTTGCTCAAGCTGCGCCAGATATGCTGCCACCCCAGGCTTCTGCGGCTGAATATGCCCGGGCTGAACAACAACATTCCTTCAGGGAAGTTTGAAGCCTTCAAAGACCTTACCACCAACATAATCGAGGACGGACACAAGGTCCTGGTATTCTCCCAGTTTGTCCAGATGCTGCATATCATCCGTTCCTGGCTGAATATGAACGAGATCCCCCATGCCTACCTGGACGGTTCCAGTAAGGACCGCCTGGAGCAGGTGGATCTGTTCAACAACAACCCGGACATCCCTGTTTTCCTCATATCCCTCAAGGCGGGGGGTACAGGGCTGAACCTGACAGCTGCCGACTATGTCATCCACTATGATCCCTGGTGGAACCCGGCGGTGGAAAACCAGGCCACAGACAGGACGCACCGTATAGGCCAGACCAAGCAGGTGTTCTCCTACAAGATGATCTGTGAAAACACCGTTGAAGAAAAGATCCTCAAGCTCCAGGAACAGAAAAAGGGAGTTGCCGAAGCCGTCATTCCCGGTCAGAACGCCTGGAAATCCCTGACCCGGGACGACCTGGAAATGCTTTTTGAAGTATAATGCACATCGTACTCTATCAGCCCCGGATACCGCCAAACACCGGGGCTATAGCCAGGTTATGCGCCGCCACCCGGACTCCGCTTCACCTGGTGGGGCCACTGGGATTCAGCCTGGATGACAAGTATCTCAAAAGGGCCGGGCTTGATTACTGGGAACACGTTGAGCTGACCTTGTGGAAAAACTGGGAAGAATACCGGCAGAACTTAGATAAAAGCCACAGGCTGATAATGACCAGTGCCAGGCAGGGTGCAGACTATACCCGGCACTCCTACTCCTTCCAGGACCACCTGATTCTGGGTCCCGAGACCTGGGGTCTACCCGAAAAGATAACCTCCCAGGCTGACCACCTCATAAGAATACCCATCTGGGGAGAAGTAAGAAGCCTTAATCTCTCCAATGCCGCCGGAATAATTCTCTACGAGGGCTACAGGCAACTGGGAATGCCCCCTGCTCATTTCTGATGCAGCCTCAAATGAAGGTAACCATTCAGGGGGTTCCTCGGTGGTGATTACTTGCACAAGGCCCTGGGGACTGTCCCCCGCTAAGTACTAACTGTGCAATCTCACAAAACTTCGCGCATGTACTTTTTGTGTGTGCTGAAAAAGGTGTCGCGGGGACTGTCCCCGGGCCGTTTGAGGCATCCCCTGAATGGTTACAAATGAAGCTGTCCCCTGGACGTAAAAGGGCCTGCCCTGAATCTTTAACGCCTGGTCAGAATTTGACAGACTTAAAGCAGATCTATTATCAAGTGCTGGTTTTATCATTTTTAAAGTAGAAAAACAGTGTAGCTATTCACCACCTGCGGACGAAAAGCCAGGGGCCGGGGGTTCGGCAAACTGGACGTAAACTGTCTGAGCGACATAGGAAGCGTTAATCAAAACCGTTAAACACCAAGTTTGATTCAAAGCATAATATAATTGAAGCTTTTCTGGTTGAAAAACTTGAAGAGGTTTTGATTTACGCTTCCTTGGAGCGAGTTTTTACGTCCTGTTTGCCGAATTTCCGGACCACTGGAGATCATATTATTAAAGTGAACAGTTACCAAACATTTTTGATTTGTATCTGTTTAGCGCTTTTAAGGAAAGCAGGGGACAGGCACTCCGGGACCCACTTGAGCATCATTTTGTGCTTAAAACATCTCATTTTTTGGGACAAGTGGGTCCCGGAAGAGCCAGTCC
>NZ_QYZY01000096.1:0-1288 GCF_003838035.1 Desulfonatronospira sp. MSAO_Bac3
AAGGGTCCTTCCCGTGTGTGCTCAGCTATGGCCTGCTCAAGAACCGAAGTCATCTCTGTCGTTTTGTTCCCACGGCCCCAGGCGGCCAGAATCAAAACCGCCCCGGCTGCAAGCTTTTCAACGTGCCAGGAGTCCATTTCCCTGCCTGTAGACCTTTCAAGGCGGGCAATCGTTCTGGAGAGCCGCCAGTTGCGGTATCTGCGCATGAGCATGCTTGAGGCGTATGGAGAGGCCAAAGTTGCCCGGTAAATAATCCCAGGCAGCAATACGAGAACTTCCAATAGCCGGACGAAGAGTCTGAAAAGTAATGCGCATACGGCGGCAACTGCAGCAAAAAGCATGTACAGCACTTGCAGGTTTAAAGCCTTGCGGCCGCGAAACTGCACACCAAACAGTTTTGCCGATGAGCGCTGGGGTTTTATCCAGTTAAATGTCCCCAGCCTGTTGCGAGTAGAGGCGGTAACTCCGGTTTTGGACAGGTTGAACTGGAAAGGGCCGTGGCTGTAACGGCCACGGAGCACAAATCGACCGCTCTGCAAGGCTACCTGCGTGTTCTTCAGGGGAGTGGTGCTGACCCTGAAGCCTCGGTTGGTATTAGCTGTGAGGTTAGCACCCATGGCCTTTGCCTGGGCACGCAGGGCAACTCCTCCAGTGCGGCTGGCCCGCAGGTATTTGCCCCGGTGCTCAATCCGGCGCTGTTTGCCGTATTCGTCCTTTCTTCCGATGTTCAAGAAGCCCATGCCGGAATGCTACCTATTTATCTGCTAATGATTGATAAGCCGGCGGGCCTGGTCTACCTGCTCGGGGCTCATATGCCGGCTGATGCGGTCCAGATTGCCGGCAGCTTCCTTGAGCCCCTGTTCGGCGGCCAGGCTCAGCCACTTGTATGCACGTATGTAATCCTGCTCTACACCTGTACCTTGAGCGTAGTTCTTTCCAAGATTGTTTTGAGCTTCTTTCAGCCCCTGCTCTGCAGCTTTTTTGTACCAATCCGCCGCCTGGGCATGGTCTTTTTGTACTCCCAGTCCATTTTCGTACAAAACGCCCATGTTGAACTGGGCTTCAGCGTGTCCTTGCTGGGCCAGAGGATGCCATTTCTCAAGGGCGGTTTCGTATTCACCACTCCTGGAGGCCTGCATGCCCTGGTCGAAAGCGATATTTTCCGGGGACTGGCAGGCAAAAAGCAAAAGGATGAGACAGGCCAGGATGTATTTCATAAATCACTCTTCATCTTCAAACTGGATACAGATATCAGCAATAATAACCGGAGCGCTGTCGTCATCAGAAA
>NZ_QYZY01000097.1:0-1452 GCF_003838035.1 Desulfonatronospira sp. MSAO_Bac3
AACAGTACGAAAAGAAATACGAAGGATACGGAAACTCCCAGAGGCACTCCGAAAATCCCGGTGGTGGTCAGATACATGTCGCTGATCATGAAGTCCAGGGGGATACCCCTGTGCCTGACTATTTCCGGAAGATGAGGCCCAATGAAGTTGTAGGCCAGAAAGATGGCTGCCAGAATGGCCAGGGCCGGTCCCAGGGCCCGGCGGGCGGCCTCCAGCAGGAGGACTATCAGGATAAAGCCCATGATGATATCGGTCTGGTTGGGCATGCCCTGGCGGAAAATGAGATTGTCGAAATCCCACCAGATGTACAGGGCTGAAGCCATGCCCAGGACAGCAAATACCCAGTCGTATATGGGAATGGTTTTACGAATGGATTTACTGGCGAAAGATGGAATTATTTTCTGGGTCAGGCTGACCCAGAAAGGCGTAGAGTGCTGTTTGTAGGCCGGATATACCAGAAAGGCCAGCCCGATGGCGAAAGCCAGGTGCCAGATCCTGGCAATATGCGAATTTATAGGGTCATGGGCTATTGACAGCTGAAAAATAGACCAGGCCAGGCAAAGCAGGACAATAATCCATCTGGCAATAATGCTTTTGGGATCCCTGACCCCGGCCTCCACCATGACCACCAGGTCTCTGGCTTCCTTGGCAGCGGGTGTTCCCCTTTTCTGTCCGTCCTGATTTTCCGTGGTGTTCTGGTTTTCCTGAAGAGTATTGTTTTTTCCGGCTTGTTCGCTCATGTGGTTTACCTGTTCTTTTGGCGGTTATCCATCCAGGAAGAGTAGGTTGTTGTGCCGGAGTTCGGCAGAGAAAAATCAGGATGTTGTCTCATCCGGGAAATTTAAGCTGTTGGCTGCCCGCCAGGGGGCCGGCGGGTCATGAAGACCCGGAAAAATATGGGCTTGTTTTCGGTGTCGCAGGGGGTGCGGACACTGCCGGACAAAAGGGATTGATTATAAAGCGGGACCCGTAGGTCCCGCCTGGTAAAAAACAGAAACTACATCCAGCCCTGTTCTTCATAATATCTTTTGGCGCCGGGGTGCAGGGGAGCGGACAGACCCTGCAGCATTTCCTCGACTTCCAGATGCCGGAAAGAGGCGTGGGATCCCCTTAAAGTGTCAAGATTTTCAAATACGGTTTTGACCATGTCGTAAACCACGTCTTCATCCACTTTTTCATCGCTGACTACGGTGGCGGTAACGGCGTAGGTCTCAATGTCCTCTTCCACGCCGCGGTAAGTTCCGCCCGGGATGCTGGTCATGATGTAATAGGGCTTTTCTTCCACCATGTCCTTGATTCCCTGTGCGTTTATGGGGATCATGCGGATATCCACGGATGTTGCCGGCTCTTCAATGGCTGCGCTGGGGTTGCCAATGGTATAGAAGAAGGCGTCGATGTTGCGGTCCACCAGGGCGCGGGCGGCCTCGTGATGTTCCAGTCCCTCGGCCCGGA
>NZ_QYZY01000007.1:0-5765 GCF_003838035.1 Desulfonatronospira sp. MSAO_Bac3
CAGAGGCCCCGTATGACCTTGTCAGGACCATGCGGGCGTCGGTTCTGTGCCTGGGCCCCCTGCTGGCCAGGCTGGGCCGGGCCAAAGTGGCCCTGCCCGGGGGGTGCGCCATAGGATCGCGTCCGGTGGATCAGCATCTGCGGGGGCTGGAACAGATGGGGGCCGGTTTTGAACTGGACTCCGGTTATATCGTGGGCAAATGTAAAAGGTTATGTGGAGCGCATATCATATTCGACCTGCCAACAGTTGGGGGCACGGAAAATCTGCTCATGGCGGCTGCCCTGGCCAGGGGAGAAACTGTCCTGGAAAACGCAGCCAGGGAGCCGGAAATAACGGATCTGGCCGAATTTTTAAATGCCTGCGGGGCCAGGATCAGCGGTCACGGCACCAGCGTTATCCGTGTTCAGGGTGTGGATTCCCTAGAGGGCTGCACATACAGGGTCATGTCCGATCGCATCGAGGCCGGGACCTACATGGTGGCTGCGGCCATTACCGATGGAGAGGTCCTGCTTACAAACTGCCCGGACAAGGAACTGGACGCGGTGGTGGCCAAGCTGCAGGAGATGGGAGTGGTCATTTCGCCTGAACCTGAAGGCTTCCGGGTATCTTCCAATGGAGATCTGCAGGGGGTGGATGTGGTCACTCTGCCGTACCCCGGGTTCCCCACGGATATGCAGGCTCAGATAATGGCCCTTATGTGTGTCGCCGCAGGCACCGGGACCATCAAGGAGACCATCTTTGAAAACCGCTTTCTGCATGCCCTGGAGCTCAACCGCATGGGAGCCAGGATCAAGCTTTCCGGCCAGAGCGCTGTGGTCAGGGGCGGGGCGGACCTGGTGGGGGCCCCGGTCATGGCCTCGGACCTGCGGGCCAGCGCCAGCCTGGTCCTGGCGGGGCTTAGAGCCAGGGGCAAAACAGAGGTGCAAAGGATCTATCACCTGGACCGGGGCTACGAAGTCATGGAAAAGAAGCTGGAAGCAGTGGGTGCAAAAATCAGCAGGCAAAAAGAGAATTAGCTGCTTATGGAATATGCCCTCTGGCTTTATCCCCTGATCTTTGTGTCCTCCTTTGTCCTGTCCATGGCCGGCCTGGGCGGGGGGCTCATTTTCGCTCCGCTTTTCCTGCTTGTGGGCTTTGCCCAGTCATCGGCCGTGGCCTCCTCGCTTCTCTTAAACGCCCTGGCCGCCACCACGGCCTCTTACGTGTATATCCGCAAGAGGATGGTGGATTTCTCCCTGTCCATACCGCTGGTAATCAGTTCCGGACTGGCTGCTCCCATAGGGGCCATGTGTACCAGGTGGGTTGATGAGAGTGTTTTTCTGTGCGTTATGTCGGTGGTGCTGTTTCTGGCCGCGGTGCGCATGATGTTTGTAGGCGGCGTGGCCGGGCAGGGCACACGCGCCCATGTCTGGTCCCTGGCCAGGGTCCTGCAGGCTTCTTTTCTGGGGCTGGTCATCGGGTTCATGGCCGGGATGCTGGGCATTGGAGGGGGTATATTCGTAGTGCCTCTGCTTATTTATCTGCTGCAGGTAAATCCCAGGACAGCTGCGGCCACCACGGCCTTTATAGTCTGCTTTTCATCTTATGCCGGTTTTGCAACCCATGTGGCAGTGACTCCTCTGGACTGGAAGTTTCTGGTCCTGGCCGGGATTTTCTCCTCAGCCGGGGGGCTGGCCGGGTCCAGGCTCATGAGTTCAAGGCTCAGCGGTGCATTTGTCAGAAAACTTTTTGCCCTGGTCCTGTTTTTTCTAAGCCTGCATCTTATGTATCAGGGAGTTTTTACTTGAGCCCGCGAAAAACAGATACCGGGATTTTTCAAACAAGGTGGTTTAGTTGAAACATACAAAAGGCTTAGTAGTGGCGGCTCCGTCCAGCGGCAGCGGCAAGACCACCGTGGCTTTGGCCCTTATGGCCGCCTTTGCCAGGAAAGGCCTGATTACCGCCCCGTTCAAGGTGGGGCCTGATTTCATAGATCCGGGATATCATGTAAGGATCACCGGGCGCGTCAGCCGAAACCTGGACGGATGGATGCTGCATGAAAAATGCAACAGGGAGATTTTTGCCCGGGGAGCAGATGGAGCTGACGTGTGCGTGGTGGAAGGGGTTATGGGGCTTTATGACGGGTACGACGGGGCCTCAGAGGCCGGCTCCACGGCACAGATTGCCAGGTGGCTGGGTCTGCCGGTTCTTCTGGTGGTGGACGCCCGGAGTATGGCCAGAAGTTTTGCAGCCTTAGTCAAGGGATTTCTGGAGTTTGACCCGGAATGTTCTTTTTGTGGGGTGGTGGCCAACAATGTCGGTAGCCGGAGGCACCTGGACTACCTGCAGCAGGCAGTCAGGGATCTGCCCGGATGCAGGCTTCTGGGGGGCATACCCCGCAATGCCGGGGTGCAGATTCCATCCAGGCACCTGGGCCTTTATACTGCAGAAGACCATGTATTGACCCGGGAGATGATCTCTGATCTGGCGGATCTGGCGGATAAGCACCTGGACCTGGACTCTTTGCTGCATGAGCTTACCTTTGTACAGCCTGAACCTGTCAGGGAGAGGAGCCGGCCTGATGCCCGTGTGCGCATCGGTGTGGCCAGGGACAGGGCCTTTTGTTTTTATTACCAGGACAACCTGGACCTGCTTGAACAAAACGGCCTGGAGCCGGTGTTTTTTTCGCCTCTGCAGGATGAGGCTTTGCCCCGGGACATACATGGCCTGTACCTGGGCGGGGGGTATCCGGAGCTGCATGCGGCGGAACTGGCCGGAAACAGCTTTCTGCTGGAGAGCATCCACAGGGCGGGCAGCCTGGGGATGCCCATATACGCGGAGTGCGGTGGATTTATGTACCTGTGCAAAAGCCTGGTGGATATTGAGGACAACGTGTACGGCATGGCCGGTATATTTCCCTTTACCTCCAGGATGCAGGCCAGGCGGGCCGGCCTTGGGTACAGGGAAATAAGGCTGTTGGGCGATACTCCCCTTGGTTGCCGGGGGAGCGTGCTTAGAGGGCATGAATTTCATTATTCCCGGATTGATGAACAGGATCAGGCGGTTTCCGTGCAGCAGGTTTACGGGGCCACGGACAAAAGCGGGGAGCAGCGATCCTGCCCCGGCTGGCTTAAAAACAATACCCTGGGCAGTTACGTGCACCTGCATTTTTTAAGCAGCCCTGACGCAGGCCGGGCATTGGCCCGGGCATGTCTGAGTTTCAGGGACAGCGGCCTGCATCTCAAGTTGTGATACAGGGAGTGCAAGAGTTTATTTTTTCGGTATTTTATTCAATTTGTTTTGAAACTATCCATCAGGGTCCGGGGACTTTGCAAACAGGACGTAAAAACTCACTCCAAGGAAGCGTAAATCAAAACCTACACACAGATTTGATAGCCAGAATATTTTTTGTAACATGCTTTGAATCAATTTAGGTGTTTTACGGTTTTGATTAACGCTTCCTACGTCGTTCAAACAGTTTACGCCCAGTTTGCAAAGTCCCCGGACCCTTGATATCAGCCGTGCGCTTAATTTGACCAGCTTTATCAGGTGGTGAATCCTTACGAGTCTTTTTTATAACCTATTAACACTAATTTTAACATTTAAGCTTTATACTCGATGGGCAGGTTTTACTTCCTGGTCCCGGCGCAGGGCCGGGACAAAGTACAGGATAAGGGTGCCCAGGATGATCAGCCCTCCCAGCCAGGTCATGCCCGGCGGGGATTCCCTTATTACCAGCCAGACCCAGAAAGGTCCCAGAACGGCCTCCAGCAGAAGAAAGAGGCTTACTTCCGGGGAGGGCAGGTTCCTTGTGGAAACCGCCAGGAGCACCGAGGCCAGGGGCATCTGGACTATGCCCATCAGGGCCAGGACCATGAAGCTCGAAAGCTCGAGGCTTAAGGGGGAGGCCCAGAAAAAGGCCAGGGCAGCTGCTGCGAATCCCCCCAGGGAGACCACGGCAGTCCTTTTGATTTTGGGTCGCCGGCGCAGAATGGTGTAGTTGCCCCCTACAGCCACTGCAGCTACAAGGGCGGAAAGATCTCCCATGAGATTGCCTGTGCCCAGAGATCCCTTGAAGACAATGGCCACTCCTGCCATCACAGCCAGGATGGCCAGCCAGGTTCTGGCCTGGATGTCTTCCTTGAGGATGAACCTGGTGAATATGGCCGCAAACATGGGTGCGGTGCTGAAAATAAGAACCGAGTTGGCAACGTGGGTGTTCAGAATGGAGATGACAAACCCGGTGCTGGTCACTCCGAAAAGTATACCCGAGGCCAGGGCTGCACTGCCTTGGGTCTTTATTTCCCAGAAGGGCAGTTTTCTGCAGTCGCAGTAAAAAACAAGGCTTAAGGTCAGCCCCATGAGCAGACCCCGCCAGAACAGGACCGTCCAGGGATCGGCCATGGCCAGCCTGATGAGCAGGGAGTCGAAGCTGAGGACAAATGCCCCGGTGAAAGCCAGAATTATTCCCCGGCTGTACCCGGTCTTGAGCAGGGATTTATGCTTGTTCATGGCCAGGGATTATTCCTCTCTGCAAGTATTGTTTCTGATTGGAGTTTTTTCTGGTCGCTTGGCATCAAAGAAATGTAGCCCGGAGACAGCACTAAAGTCCAGAGGCATATTTTGGTTCGCCCGGTTTAAGCGTACTTCCTCGAAAAGAATGAATGTTTTTCACAGCCTGGGGCGGGGGAGTTGCGTGATTCGTGGGCTGGCTTTGCTGGGGGTGAATTGACTTGAGCTTAGACAGAGACTACATTGCAATCAAAATGACTGCAAAAGGAGTTTGACATGCAAATGACAATCCGCATGCCCGACGAGTACAGGTCCAGGATTGAGGAAGTTTCAGAAAAGACCGGCCTTAAAAAATCAGATATTGCCCGGATGGCCATCAAAAAATTCCTGGAGGACTTTGATGTCCAGGCCCGAGGAGACAGGACTTCAGCTAAAGCCCATGACCTGATAGGTGTTGTAAACAGCGGGATTCCTGACCTGGGAACAAATCATCGCCGGCACCTGCTCAACCTCATGCGGGATCAGAAGCAATGAAGGCTCTGCTGGATACAGGTCCATGGGTCGCACTGATAGACAGAAGTGAAGTCGCCCACGAAGCTTGTGTACAGTGGTTTGCTTCTTTTTCAGGGGAGCTTTTTTCAACCGAGGCCGTCCTTACCGAGGTTCTTTATCTCCTTAATTTTTCTCTCAAGGCTCAGCAGGCAGCGCTGGACTTTGTAATCCGAGGAATTGTGACCCTGGTTCCTTCAGATCTTTATTCACTGCATTTTGCCAGAACCCAGATGGAAAAATATGCAGACCTGCCTATGGATTTCGCCGACGCCACCCTGGTTTGCCTGGCAGAAGAGTCCGGAATTTTGAATATTGCAACACTGGACCATAAAGACTTTTCCATTTACAGAACCACCGGCAATCAAGTTTTCAGGATTTTGACGCAGTGAGACCGTGGAGTCAGAGATTAAAGATCAGAAGGAAGAAAAGATTAGACAGCAAGTAGAAATAATCTTCACAGAAGTATTTATTTCTCGATTTGTGCAGACGCCGATGGCATAGAGTGGAGTTTAAAACAATAAGGCAACAACATCGAGGAACCAGCAAATGGAGGAAAGAATATGAGCAGGACAGTCTGCAATTTCAATTCAAGGCCGTTTTTTTCCAGGGGGGCGGGCAAAACCCGTGGCGCAGCCGTGATTCTGCTGGTGCTCCTTATCTGGGGTTTTCCCTGGTCCGCCCTGGCGGATGAGCCAAGGCTGCCGGAGTCCATCCTGGGGATG
>NZ_QYZY01000098.1:0-1404 GCF_003838035.1 Desulfonatronospira sp. MSAO_Bac3
ACATGAGCATCGAGGAGCAGCGCCAGGAGGTAGAGCGGGTAAAAAAATCCGAGAGCGGCATGATTGTCGATCCGGTCACTGTACGTCCGGGCGATGACGTGGAAACCGTATTGCGACTCATGTCCGAGTACCGTATTTCTGGTTTGCCTGTGGAGGAAGAAGGCCGGCTGGTTGGCATTGTCACCAACCGTGACGTACGCTTTGTAAGCGATCTCAGGACCAGGGTGGACCAGGTCATGACCAGCGGCAACCTGGTTACTGTCCCGGTGGGTACGACCCTGCTGGAAGCCAAGGAGATTCTGCAGAAGAACAAGATTGAGAAGCTCCTGGTGGTGGAAAACGGAGGCAAGCTAAAAGGGCTTATAACCATAAAGGATATTGAGAAAATCAAGAAGTATCCCAATGCCTGCAAGGATGAAATGGGCAGGCTCAGAGTGGGAGCAGCCGTAGGCACAGGCGAGGACAAGATGGCCAGGGTGGAGGCTCTCGTCAAGGCCGGTTCGGATTTTATAGTTCTTGATTCGGCGCATGGTCATTCCAGAAATATCATTCAGGGCATCAGAGATATCAAGGCTTCTTATCCGGACTGTCAGCTCATCGCTGGAAATGTGGCCACCTACGAGGGAGCAAAAGCCCTGGTGGATGCGGGAGTGGATGCGGTAAAGGTGGGTATCGGCCCGGGCTCCATCTGCACCACCAGGGTGGTGGCCGGAGTGGGGGTGCCCCAGGTGACTGCGGTCATGGAGTGCACCAGGGCCTGCCGGGAAAAGGGCTGCTGCGTAATTGCCGATGGCGGGGTCAAGTTCTCCGGGGACGTGATCAAGGCCCTGGTGGCGGGAGCCGATACCGTGATGATGGGCAGTATGCTGGCCGGGACCACAGAAAGCCCGGGAGAGACCATTCTTTACCAGGGCCGTACGTATAAGATTTACCGTGGCATGGGTTCTATAGACGCCATGCGCGATGGCAGCAGCGACCGTTATTTTCAGGAAAAAAGCAGCAAGCTTGTACCTGAAGGCATTGTGGGACGGGTGCCTTTCAAGGGTCCTGCCGGAGATACCGTGTACCAGCTCATAGGCGGCGTGCAGTCCGGCATGGGTTATCTGGGTTGCGCCACTGTTCAGGAACTGCATGAAAAGGGGCGTTTCCTGACCATGACCCCGGCAGGCTACCGTGAAAGCCACGTGCACGACGTAATCATCACCAAGGAAGCCCCCAACTACCGTATAGAGAACTATTAAGACGAAGGCTGCGGTCCGCCGGAACTGTTTGCCCGGCGCGACAGGCATAAAATTCTTCACGAGGCATAAAGGGCATGCAAGTTCAAAACAAAGTCATTATTCTGGATTTCGGTTCCCAGTATACCCAGCTTATTGCCAGAAGAATCCGGGAATCCGGGATATA
>NZ_QYZY01000099.1:0-2336 GCF_003838035.1 Desulfonatronospira sp. MSAO_Bac3
GTAATCCAATTCCTTATGATGACCCTCGGCTACTGGGAGAGCCGGGGAGTTACCATGTAGCAGAATGGAGAATGACTGATAAACTTGACAGAGATCTTGTTCTCACTGATGGCAAGTACATGTGCCCCAAGTGCGGCAAAATGTCCCTTGGTTTCCGCGACAGTGGCCTGTGCTGGGATTAAACCAGGAGAAAACCTGCCTTGACCAGAATTTACATCCCCGCCACAAGTGCAGAGCAATGGGCTCAGTTCCTGGCTGAGCCCGCCAGACAGTGGCGTAAAGGCTATTCAGCCCGCACTCTCGCTTATTCTTGGCAAGATGCTGGTGGCTTTCCAGGTGAGGTGGGAGTAGTTCTCGGGTCAAAATTCCCTGCAGCGGAGATGTTACTTGCTTTTCCGGAACACCAGGTTCCACTTCCGGGCGGCTCTCGTCCCTCACAAAATGATATCTGGGTCCTTGCTCGTTCCCAGGGAGAACTTATTTCCATAGCGGTAGAGGGCAAAGTTTCCGAGTCATTCGGCCCCACGATACAGGAATGGCAAGCCCAGTCCAGCCCGGGCAAGACAGCTCGCCTTGAGTTTCTGCAAAGGCTGCTTGAGCTGGACTTAGTCCCCCTCTCCATCCGCTATCAGCTTTTGCACCGCACAGCATCGGCCATCATTGAGGCCCAGAGATTCAACGCTCAGCATGCCGTCATGCTGGTCCACTCCTTCAGTCAGTCCCATGAAGGCTTCCATGACTATGCAGCTTTTGCCGAACTCATGGGTGGCAGCGCAAGCAGAGACAGCATCATTTCAGCAGGTTCTCGTTCCGGTGTGTCACTTCATCTTGCCTGGGTACAGGGCAATACCGTCTGTCTCGACAAATAAAAGGGCCTGACGATTGCCCTGAAAGTGGCACAGGTAATCGTTACCCTTCAGGGGAGCAGGAAGCATGCAAAGCATCCAGAGTTACAGGCAGGCAAACCTTTCCAAAACTCTTTATTCTTCAAAACCGTGCGCGGAGCACCCGCCTGCCCGGTATAATTCCGAAGGACAGCGAAAGCGTATTATACCCGGGTGTGAAGCTGAAGGCTTCCCGTGCCGGAGAAGATTTTTTGGCACCCCAGTTGAATGCCCTGCGGGCTAGCTCATGAGCTATTCAATCACGCCATAGGCGTGACAGGCGGGCGGCTCTGCCGCGCACGGTTGAAGAGAGGCTTCTCATTTCATGCCTGGTATAATTTGGGCAATTCAGACGACTTTTTTCCCATTTTATGCTTGGCATGTTATGGGCAATCTGGCCTTGATTTTACCCGTTTCAAGCTATCCAGGATTATCAGCCAGGACTAACCTTTCTAACCATCCTTGCTTTTAAAAACTTGCAGCGCTGCAAGCGCGAACCGGAGCTCTTCCAAAAATTCACCACCTACCTGGACGGTTTGAGCAGGAAACAGGCTGCATAGCAAGTAAAATACACAAGGAAGGCCCTGCATCACAGGGTCTTCCTGCCAATTTCACAGTAATCTGGTCAATTATTTACCGCATTATAAAAAAATCTCGGACTGATTCAAATAAATCTTGCAAAAACAACCTGGTACAGGTAGTTTTTATATATTAGCAAGAAGATTCCAAATGCACACGACCTCTGTTTTAAGAGTTTCTTCAGCCGAGAGGAGTTTGTCCGGGACTTCATCCAGTACTATCTTCCTGAGGAAATCAAAAAGCACCTGGACCTGACAATCATTGAGATTGATATGGAGGGTTATCTGTCTGAGGAATTCAAAGAATTTTATTCAGACGTGGTAGCCAAGGTTTATTTCAAGGACAGGATTCATGAGCTGGAACTGTATTTCCTGTTTGAGCACAAAAGCAAACCGTACAGGTTCACCATACTGCAGACCCTGAATTACCAGGTGCAGAAATGGATGCGGCTTTTAGTGGATGGTAAACTCGACCAGTACTTGCCAATCATTGTTCCGGTGGTTATTTATAATGGCTATAAGGGGTGGAATTTCAGTGTTCAGTTTGAGGACCTTTTTCAGCTGCCATCTGAGCATTACAAGGATTTCATTCCCCAGTTCCGGCATATTCTGCACGATATCGGACAGATGGATGAAGCTTCATTCAAGACGACCACCATAATGGAGATATTCCATCTGCTCTTGAAATACATATATTATCCTGAGCTGGATACTAAAATCCATGAAATTTATGACCTTTTGGAGAAATTGCCCGATAACGATAAGCTGACTGATTACCTGTTCATTATTGTCAGATACGTTATGGCTTCTGGTGCTATTCCAGAGAAAAGATTGCTTGAGCATACCAAACGTTTTTCAGGGGGTGAGGAAATGA
>NZ_QYZY01000008.1:0-12403 GCF_003838035.1 Desulfonatronospira sp. MSAO_Bac3
GGACAGGGACCAGGTGGCCGTGCTGGCGCATTTTGTCTGCGTCCGGGAAGAAGAGGGCAAGCTAAGGCTTATCAGGGACAAAGTGGAGGCCAGCCAGGAAGATGCCGGCCAAGCCTTTGAGCGGGTAGCCCGGTATTCAGCACAAGGAGTGCACATACGCCTGGTCCCGGCCAAGGGGCTTTTCGGGGTCCTTGTCCTGACTGGAGCGGTATCTCCGTGCATCACCGATTCCAACCCCATCCTGGACGGCAGGCTTCTTTCAGCTGTCATGCCCTTTGAGAAAGAAGCCGGTGATGAAAAGTGCATAAATACTGCCGCAGCCCTGACCTGCTACCTGTCCTGGAGTTATGGCAGGCTGAAGGATGCCCCGTTTAACCTGGCCCGGGAAAATGCCGGCAAATTCCCCCTGAACGCCCTGGTCACTCAGAGAGCCGGCCGGCTGAGGGACAGGGAACCCTTTCATGTCAGAAACGGCATCAAGGGCGTAAGCATTTCCTCGGGAGTGGTCTACCAGGGCCTGGGGTCCTACCTGGGTCTGGACGTTATCCCTGGAGCAGAGAAGGATGATCCGGGGCAGGAGATTCAGGCCAGGGTAAATGCTGCCAGGCGGCATCTGGATGAATACGACTTTATCCATGTCCACACCAAGGCCCCGGATGAAGCTGCGCACAAAAAGGACCCTCTTCTTAAAAAAAAGGTCATTGAAAGCCTGGATCAAGGACTGAGCGCCTCTTTGCCGGGACTTCTGGAAAATGACGAAGTGATCCTGGCTGTGACCGCGGATCATTCCACCCCCTCGGGAGGCCCCCTGGTACATTCGGGGGAACCGGTGCCCCTGGTCATTACCGGACCCGGGGTGAGAGTGGACAATGTGCATAAGTTTGACGAGATCTCTGTTGCCTGCGGGGGACTTGGCCCTGTACGGGGAAAGGAGTTCATGTACTTAGTGCTCAACTATCTTGAGCGCTCCAGACTGGCCGGGCTCATGGACGTCCCGGTGGACCGGCCCTACTGGCCGGGTGCAGGCAGGCCCTTTATCCTGGAGTGAAGCGCAGTGGCCGCAATATTTTGACCAGGTTATATCATCAGCTTCTTCCAGGTGGCGCAGGTATTCTCTCAGAGAAGATATTTTTCTGGACAGGATATCTGGATCAACCATGAATAACGTCTCCAAGTTTTTTGTGCAAATGGCGTGTGTCCGGGTAGTCATATCTGGCCCGGGTTTCCTGCCTTATTCTCTCCCTGCGGTTGATTTCGTATACAAGCTGTCCATGTTTCAGAATCTGGTGCTGCAGGAGTATACCGGCCTGGTGAAATATGACCAGGTCCACATCAACTCCCAGAAGGTTCGAGATATGGGTTTCCATGTCCAGTCTTTCCCAGCCTGAGACTGTTTTTGAGCAGACCAGGGCAAGGTCCATATCGCTTTTATGCCTGGCTCCACCCCTGGCCCTGGAGCCGAAAAGATAAGCGGCCTGAACAAAAGGATACCCTGATAAGGCCTGATAAATAAGATTTTTGTTATCCAGTGAATTTTTCATAAATACTCACGTCAAGACTACCCTGGGCAGACAAGCATGGTTGTCGTGTCAAGCGTTGATCTGCCGGCCTGCTTGGCCTGGGGCAGTAGGTGTTCAGCAGGCGACAATACATCCCCGCGATAATTTGTAAAAACATTATTAACGCCGGCACCTCGAAATGGCAAGGTCAACTGCGTTAATCAAACATCTGTAACGCCATTGAGCCTGTCAAGCCTTACACTGGATGTTGACTGGCGCTGCTGTGTTACCCATTTCAAGCCTGGCATGTTTTGAAAAATAGAGAGGGTATTTTACCCATTTTATGCTTGGCCTGAAATGGGTAAGTGTTGACTTTTTTTATTCAGCGGGTGTATATAAAAAGCAATATTTTCAATACAGCAACAGGAGATAAGTGTATGGCCCTCAGTATCCGCAACCCCGAAGCCGAGAGGCTGGCCCGGGAGGTGGCGGCCCGCAGCGGTGAAAATATTACCCAGGCAATTATCCATTCCCTGGAGGAACGGCTGCAGCGTCTTGGCCACCAACAGCAGGCAGCTGCCAGGCTGGAGGAATTACAGGCAATAGCCGGTCGCTGCCAGGCCCTGCCCGATCTTGATCAGCGCCCGGAGGAGGAAATCCTGGGCTATGATGAACACGGGGCCTGTTAATGGTAAGCGACACTTCGGCAATCATCGCAATACTTACCGGAGAGCCCGAGGCAGATGTCCTGACCAGAGTCATTGCTGAATCCCCGGATGTCATGATGAGTTCATTTTCAGTTCTTGAAACGGGGATCGTCCTGGAGGCCAGGAAGGGAGAAGCCGGTGGACGGGAGCTTGATCTTTTTCTGCAACGGGCGCGGGTCAGGGTGATGCCCCTGGACTCGGAGCAGGTTCGGATTGCCCGGGAGGCCTGGCGCAGATTCGGTAAGGGCCGCCATCCGGCTGGACTGAATATCGGCGACTGCTGTGCTTATGCCCTGGCCAAAAGCACAGGGGCACCTCTTTTGTTCAAGGGACATGACTTCAGCAAAACCGACATCCTCGTGGCTGCCTACTGAATCCCGCTTTCGAACGCTTCTCGTCCACTGTTTCGTTTACAGTTTACCCATTTCAAGCCTGGCTTTTTTTGAGAAATCAAGAGCGTATTTTACCCATTTCATGCATTGCCTGGAATGGGTAAAGGACGGTTGAACGGCTTCTGTCATGGGCAAAACCCTGGCCGGGGGCAGCGTGCGGGACAGCGGGCTGTTTACATATTTATATTCTTGATACAGAATGCTTTTTGTGATTGCGATTTTCTATTGGACTTGCTCCTGCTGCCCTTGTTACTTTATCGTCTTTTATAAGCAAAACCTGATGGAACCATTATGACCTGCTTTATACAACCAGCAACCTCTGAAATTTTACGAAAGGCTGAAAATTTTGAAGAATTAAGCCCTGAGGAGATTGTGTATCTGCTTCGGCTGCAGCTGGACTCCCCGGATGTGTATGCCCTGATGCACGCCGCCGCCATGATGTCCCGGCGTACCTTCGGCCTCAAAGGTGAAAGGCATATGCATATCGGGCTCAATGTGGAGCCCTGCCGATTTGACTGCCTTTTTTGCTCTTTGACCCGCAAGGCCGGGATATTCACCGAATCAGTGGAGTTCAGTACTGAGCAACTCCTGGACTGGGCCAGGCTGGGCCAGGCTCAGGGAGCAGATGCCCTGAACCTCATGACCACGGGTTTTTATCCCTTTGAAAAACTTCTGGAGCTGGGACGACTGCTTAAAAGCGAAGGAGTAAACGTCCCCCTGGTGGCCAACACCAGGGATATCACCCATCAGGAGGGCGAGGCCCTGCTGGAAGCCGGCTTTTCAGGATGCTACCATGCCATTCGCCTGGGCGAGGGCAGGGATACGCCTTTTTCTCCGGACAGGCGCAGGCAGACCATACAGGTGATAAAAGACGTGGGCCTGCGCTGGATGAACTGTATTGAACCTGTGGGCCCGGAGCACAGCCCCTGGGAAATGGCCGATCTGATACTTCTGGCCCGCAAAATGGGGGCCACCTACTCCGGGGTCATGCGCAGGATTAATTTCCCGGGGTCACCCATGCAGAAGCACGGCATGATCAATGAGCGCGAACTGGCCCGCATGGTGGCTGCAACCAGGCTGGCCATGGGTGACGTGCCGCGTGCCCACTGCACGCATGAGCCACATACGGCCTCACTCATGGCCGGGGCCAACCTGTTTTTTCCAGAAGTGGGCTCAAGCCCAAGAGACCTGGAGGACGATTCCGGCAAGGGCCGGGGCAGAAGCCTGCAGGATTGCGCCCTGATCTACCAGGAAATGGGCCTTGATCCCTGGCTGGAGTCCAATTGTTTCCAACCTGATGCTTTGCCGTTATCAGAGCGGGCAAATGTCTGCGGCAACCTTACGGGCATAACGGCCCAAAATTAAAGCCGGGGCCAGGCTTAGGCAAGCGCATGAATAAATACCTTTTTTCTGCTTTTGTGTTTCTTCTTTTGAGTCTTTTTACCGGGGTTCAGGGCCTGCATGCTGAAACATGGCGCATAGGCACCTGGAAAACCGCTCAGACCATCCAGCCTTTTTTCTACGAGGACTTTTCCGGATCAGCCCGGGTGCAGGTCTTTCCCTTTACCAATCCGGCTGATCAGCGCTCAGCCCTGCTGGCAGGCAGCCTGGACATGACCGGAACCACCCTGGTCCACGCCATAGCTGCTGCTTCAAGGGGCGAGCCTGTGGTTCTGGTGGCGGCCCTTTGCAACAAGAGCTCAGCCTTAGTGGTGCACAAGGACAGCCAGGTCCAGGATGTAGCAGGCCTGAAGGAAATGAGCATCGGCTACGTTCCAGGGACAATGCACGAGGTATTGCTGCGCGAGACCCTGGAGCAGCACGGAGTTGATCCTGAAAGGGACGTAAACCTGAGGCGGGTGGATTTTTTCGACATGGGCACGGCCCTGGCCAGGGGAGACATTGACGCTTTTCTCTCGGGCGAGCCCTTTCCCTCTCTGGCAGTACACCAGGGCTACGGACGGATCCTTACTTACCCCTATTTTGACGACTCCATAGGGCACATAAATGCCGGTCTTCTGGTCACCAGCAAGACAGTTAAAGAGCGCCCGGAAAAAGTCCAGAGCATGGTCAACGCCCATATGCAGGCTACAGAACACCTGACCAGGCACAAGGATCAGTGGCTGCAGGCGGCAGGGGACTTCGGCACTCCCATAGAGGTGCTGCAGACGGCTGCGGACAATATGGAACTGGCCTGGAACATGGACGAGACCTTTGTGCGCAGGGTGCAAAAGCTGGGAGCCAGAATGCAGGAGCTGGGAATGATCGATGAGCAGCCGGATTATGAAAAACTCCTGAACACCTCATTTGTTGAAAATGCCAGACGCCAAAATGGCCATGAATGATTTAAGAGCATCAGGACCAGAAAAAGGTTTAATTCATCATACTGCCGGGCCTGACTGTCTGCTGTTTCTGTTGTCTGTCTTGTGCCGTCTGTCTTCTGGCTTCATGGCCAGTCCAGGAAAGGACATATGACCCTGCGCCTGCTTTCCCTGCTTTTGCCGGCCCTGGTTCTTTCAGCATGGAGTATTTTGACCTATTCCGGGATGCTGGCCCCTTATATGCTGCCCCCTCCGGACCAGGTGGCCAGGACCATGTGGATATACGTCACCGGGTTTGAGCCGGGCATGTATGCCGGGCAATTCTCCCGGGACCTGCTGGCCAGCCTGAGCCGTGTGGGATCTGGTTTTTTTCTGGCTGTTCTTCTGGGGCTTCCCCTGGGGGTTATGTCTGGTCGAAGCAGGCTGGTGCGAGTACTGCTCAAGGATTTTGTGGATGCCGTCCGGGCCGTGCCCGGCATCTGCTGGCTCCCCCTGGCCCTGGTCTGGTTCGGTATCGGGTTTAAGACCACGGTTTTCCTTATCTTCCTGGCGGCCTTTTTCCCCATCTACATAAATTCCATGGCCGGGGTGGCCACTGTGCCTTCAACCTACATCCGGGCGGGCATGATGCTGGGCCTGGGCCGGCTGGGCCTGCTGCGCCACGTGGTCCTGCCCGCAAGTATGGGGCACATTATGTCCGGTCTTCGTCTGGGCCTGGGCATATCTTTTGCCTACTTAGTGCTGGGGGAGATGACCGGCGTGCCCAACGGCCTGGGGGCCCTGATCATGGATGCCAGGATGATGGGCAGGGTGGACCTGATTATTTCCGGGATAGTGCTCATCGCCGTAACCGGGCTGATATGCGACCGGCTCCTGGTGCTCGCCATGCAGGCAGTATCCAGATCAGCCAGAAGACTGTAAGGGACAGAGGTCAGAGGTCAGGGATCAGGAGTCAGGAGTCAGGGGTCAGTAAAAAAACAGTTATGCACGCCAACCACGCGAAGCGTGTGGTTGATTCCTGCCTGAATTATTCATTATCCGACTTTTTGCAGGTGCATCTGGTAATATGAAAAAAGAGACAGCCTGTTTGCAGGTCCAGGGCTTAGAAAAACACTTTGGTGTTGGGGATCAGAGGCAGCAGGTACTGCAGGATATCTCCTTAGAAGTGCATCAGGGGGAAATCCTGGCCCTGCTGGGGGCCAGCGGTTGCGGAAAGACAACGCTGTTAAATATCCTGGCCGGATTTGTGTCCCCGGATGCCGGCTCGGTGTATGTCCAGGGCAGACTCAGTACAGTGCCCGGTCCGCACAAGGCGGTGGTGTTCCAGGAGGATGCTCTGTTTCCCTGGCTGAGTGTAATGGAAAACGTGGAGTTCGGCCTGAAGTTTCAGGGCAGGACAAGAAAGGAGCAAAGGGATACGGCCCTTAAAATGCTTGGCCTGGTAGGACTGGAAGACAAACAGGCCATGCTGCCTGCGCAGCTTTCCGGGGGGATGCGCCAGCGCGTGGCTCTGGCCAGGGTGCTGGCCCTTTCGCCGATGCTTATGCTCATGGATGAGCCCTTTGCCGCCTTAGACGCCCTGACCCGGGAGGAAATGCACGGACTTCTTCTGTCCCTGCATGCTGAATTTTCTCAGACCATCATCTTCGTCACCCATGACGTCATCGAGGCCGTGACCCTGGCTGACCGGGTCCTGGTTATGGGGGGCAGAAAGGTCTTAAGCACAGTGGATATAAGCGCGCCTCGACCCAGAAAGCCTGAAACTGATCAGTTCATGGAAGACCTGCGCCTGCTGCGGGCTGCCTTGAAGCAGGCTTATACAGGATAAAAGGCCTTTTTATCCTTTTTGCCCAGCCGCCTTTTGAGCAGGATGCGGTTTAGCGGGGGAGGTCCACAGTTTCTATATCTCACGCCCGGCCTGAAGCAGGCATAAAGGAAGGGAGTTTACTCCCTGCACGTACTCACCGCTTGACCATCTGCTGCCGGGGGTCGACAATATCGCGCAGCACGTCCCCCAGCATGTTGAAGGTGATCACTGTAATAAATATGGCCGCCCCGGGGGTCAGCAGCCACCACAGGTTCAGGGTGAAGACCTTCAATTCCTGGGCCTGCTGCAGCATGAGCCCCCAGGAGGTGCCCGGCTCCTGTATGCCCAGCCCCAGGAAGCTGAGCGCCGCTTCGGCCAGGATATAGGCCGGGATGCTAAGCGTTGCCGCCACCAGGAGATAGCTGGCCAGGTTGGGTAGAAAATGCCGGAAAAGTATGCGCAGGCTGCTTTGCCCCATGACCTCCGCGGCCAGAACAAAGGGGCGCTGCCGCAGGGACAGGGCCATCCCCCTGATGATGCGCGCCGCCCCGGCCCAGCCGATAAGGGACAGTATGATGACAATGACCAGATACATCTGTTCCGGCTCAAAGTGCTCCGCCAGAGCACCGCGCAGGGCTATGAGCAGATACAGCGAGGGTACGGCGATGATGAATTCCACCAGGCGCATGGCCAGAAAATCGGTTCTGCCTCCGAAATAACCGGCAATACCCCCCACCAGAAAACCCAGGGTCATGGTGATGCAGATCCCGATAAACCCGATACTCAGCGACACCTGGGCTCCGTAGAGAAGCCTGGAAAAGACATCCCTGCCCGTGCCGTCGCTGCCCAGAAGATATATCCGGTGCGGCTCCTCCACCTGAAAAAGGCGCATCTGGGCCGGTATAAGCCCCCAGAAACGGTATTCATCCCCTGCGGCGAAAAACTTTATTGGGGCTGTTTCCCCCTCTACCGGCTCGTACCTGGCAGCTGCCGGGTCCACCTGCTCGTAGACCTGCACATGCAGCCTCCAGTCCTCAAGAACGATCCTGGTAGGAGGGTGATAGGCACTGGTCAGATCCTGGTCCGTGGGCAGGTATGGGGCCAGAAACTGGGAAAAAACGGTGCCCAGGTACAAAGCCGCCAGTATGGCCAGGCAGGCCACTCCCATGGGGCGTCTGGTAATCTCTTTAAACAGGTGCTTGAGCATGTCAGTTCTTTTCCAGTCTTATCCTGGGGTCTGACCAGGCCAGGAGCAGGTCGGCTATAAGATTTCCCAGCATGAGCATGACGCAGCCCATCATCACCGCGGCCACCACCACGAATTCGTCCTGGCGCATGAGGGCCTCGAAGATGAGCTGGCCAAGTCCTGGATAGTTCATGACGTTTTCCACCAGAATGGACCCGGACAGAAGGGTGGCCAGGATAAAACCGGATGCGCTCACCAGGGGGTTGATGGCGTTTCGCAGAACATGCACAAACATGACCCGGCCTTCACCCAGGCCCTTGGCCCTGGCCGTGGTCACAAAGTCGGAGCGGATATAGTCCAGGAAGTTGGCCCGCATTATGCGCATGTAACTGGCCACACTGCCCATGCCCAGGACTATTGTGGGCAGCACCAGGTGATGGGCGTAGTCGGCCATGCGCCCCCAGAAAGACATGAACTCATGCTCAACAGAGCTCAGTCCCCCGGTGGGGAACCAGCCCGTCTGGGCCGCAAACATCACCGCCAGCAGGGCCAGGAAAAACTCCGGTATGGACAGGGCCGCGTAGGCAAACATGGAGCTTACCCGGTCGAATATGGAATCCTTGTATATTGCCGCCAGCACCCCCATGGGAATGGCCACGCAAAGGGCGAACATGATGGACAGGGCGGACAGGACCAGGGTGGCCGGTATGCGCTGCCACAGAAGCTCGGTCACCGGCACCCGGTAAATCCAGGACTCGCCCAGGTTGCCCTGGACCACGTTGCCAAGCCAGATGAAATACCTGGTATGCCAGGGCTCGCCCAGGGCGAACTCCTCTTCCATGCGCTCGATGTATTCAGCAGGAATATCCTCCTGAGTCCTGGCCACGTCCAGAAAATCCCCGGGGGCGATGGCCATGAGGACGAAGACCAGCACGGATATGCCCAGCAGAAGAGGGATCATGGTCACAAAGCGCCTGATGATAAAAAAGAGCATCACTTCTCCGGGTCAAGATAAAGTTCGTCAATGTTCCAGATTGCTGAGCCCATTGACGGAATGCGCACGTTTTGCCACCTGTCTTTGAGCCCGACGTAGGCATGGGGCGTCACCAGGTACAGAAGGGGCAGTTCTTCTGAAAATACCTCCTGCATCCGGTGCACGTAGTCCACCCGCTCATCCAGGTCAAAGGTCTCCTCCGAGGCATACACAAGCTCATCAATTCTGGCTTCCCAGTCTGTCTGAGGCTCTTCCTGTTCCGGGTTCCACAGGTGCAGGCGTCCGGAGCTTAGATATATAGCCCGCCCCCCGGAAGGATCAGCCCCTCCGGTAAAACCCATCATGGCCCCTTCGTACTCGAAATGACGGCTCACCCGGGCCACCAGGGTCCCGAAATCCAGGTACCTGATGCGCACACTGATGCCCAGGTCGCGCATATTTTCCCTGAATGTGGAGAGAATCTGAGGAGTTATGTCGTCACCCTCCGAGGCATAGACCTGGAATGAAACCTGGTTGCCCTGGCTGTCCACCAGATTTCCGTCCTCATCCGGTTCAAACCCCTCTTCCTGCAGAATTTCCAGGGCCCGGTCCGGATCATAATTATACTTAGGCACATCCGGGTTGTGCCAGCGCTCGTTGGCCGGGCTGATTATGGAGTGCAAAAGCTCGGCCCGGCCGAAATAGACGCTCTGGATAAGTCCTTCCCGGTTGAAGCCGTGCAGGATGGCCTGCCTGAACTTCCTGCTGGTGAACCACTCGAGCTTGTGCGGTTCCACGTACGGTTTGCCTGCCTCGCTCTCACCGGGCTTCTGGTTGAACCACAAAAACCTGATGCCCGTGGCCGGTCCCCGGTGATGCACGGTGTAGTCGTGCAGGGCAGCGTTTTTGCGCACTCCCACAACGTCCCCAGGAGTTATGGATGCTACATCAATCTGCCCCGAGGCAAAAAGAACCGTTTCAGTATTTCGGTCCTGGACATACCTGGTAATAAGGTAATCCACGTAGGGAAGCCTCTGCCCCTGGCTGTCCACCCGCCAGTAATGCGGGTTGGGTTCATAAATAATTCTCTGCCCCGGCCGGAAGGAACGTACCCGGAAAGGCCCAGTGCCCACCAGTTCCCGGGGCTCATGCATGGCTGTGCGCACGCTCCACTGCTGCAAAAGCTCTCCTCTCTCAAAAGCATCAAAATGTACGTGCCGGGGGAGGATGCCGATAAAGCCGATTACATATAAAAAAGGCGAATAAGGCCTGGCTGTTTTGAAGCGAACTGTGTACCTGTCCAGCTTTTCAAACTCTATAGGTTCCCCGGCGATGGTATACTGCCCCTGGTAACGGTTGGGGTAGCGCTCGTCAAAAAGTGCCTTGAAGGTAAAGATGACATCGTCAGCGGTGAAGGGCTCCCCATCGCTCCAGCGCACCCCTCGCCTCAATTCCATGGTTATGGTGCGCTTGTCTTCGGAGATCTCCCAGGAACGGGCCAGTTCCGGGACGACTTTTTCCTTGATGGGATGGTAGGTGGTCAGCCCGTTTAAAAAACGGCCGATGGCTTCACTGGAATAGGCGTCCTCCGCCACCAGTGGGTTGAAGGTCCTGGGCTGCTGTGACTCTGCTGTCACCAGCACTCCGCCGTACTTTCCAGGCTCTGTGCTGCTTACTTCTGCATCCTGAGGAAGATCATGGTCTTCACGGTCCAGGGGCGGTACATCACCCTTGCAGGCAACCAGGGCAGAAAGAAGGAAAAAAGCGGTGAATAAGTGTGCAAGATATGTGGTCATGAAACTCTGTGAAATCAAGATCTGCTCGAAAAAGGCCTGCCCCCGGCAGGCCTTTACTCCATTTTAAGATCCCGGGTCATGAGATCCTGTACTCCCGTCCTGGGGTCCTTGCCCTGGAAGAGCACCTGGTAAACCTGCTCGGTTATGGGCATATCCACACTCATTTTCCTGGCCAGGTGCCGGACCGATTCCGTGGTTTTGACCCCTTCGGCCACCATCCTGGAACCTTCCAGGATTTCGTCCAGGGTCATCCCCCGGCCCAGTTTCAGTCCAACCTGGCGGTTGCGGCTTAGATCACCGGTACATGTAAGCACCAGGTCCCCCATGCCTGACAGGCCCATAAAGGTCCTTTCCCTGCCGCCAAGGGCCACGCCCAGGCGGGCCATCTCCACAAGACCCCGGGTTATCAGGGCTGCCCTGGCGTCATGGCCGAACTCCAGCCCGTCGGAGATCCCTGCGGCTATGGCCATGATATTCTTAAGGGCCCCGCCCAGTTCCACTCCCTTATAGTCAGGATTGTCGTAAACCCGGAAAAAATCCGTGCTCAGGACATCCCGTACCCTGCGTCCCAGTTCCTGGTCCCGGCAGCCAAGGCTCACGGCCGTGGGCAGTTTCCGGCTTACTTCGCCGGCAAATGACGGTCCGGATATAATGGCATACCGCGGCTTTTTTTCCTGCAGGCTTTCCTGCACCACTGCGGACATGGGCTTTAAGGTGGCCAGTTCCACCCCTTTGCTGGCACAGATTATTACCGGATTTTCAGGGAAAAGGTCTTTTACGCCCTCCAGGGCCTTCCGCATGAACTGGGTGGGTATGGCCACCAGGAAATAATCCGCACCCTGCATGACTTCAAACTGATCCTGGCTCACATTGAGCCTGGAATCAAGCTTGATTCCAGGCAGAAAAAGGGAATTTTCCCCGGTTTTTCTGATCTCGTCCACCAGTTCTTTTTCCCGGATCCAAAGACGCACGTCCAGACCCTTTTCGCTCAGCATACCGGCCAGGGTGGTCCCCCAGCTCCCTCCGCCCAGCACAGCAATCCTGGTCATTTATTCTCCATGGTTAGACGATTTTTGCGGTGCACAATAAAACAAAAACGCACAAGCCCGACTTTACTGCCAATCATCCTGTACAAACCTGAATATTTCGGTCACGCTTCTGGTACGTACCCTCTCAAAAGATTCACTTGTAATGCTGTTACTGCAGTCTCCACTGCCTTTATACCTCACTTCAGTGTATTTCATGACACCGATAAAGGGGGAAAGCTCTGACTGTGTCCGGCGTACCTGCACTGTCAAGGAATCCTTTTTGGCCTTGCTGTATTTGCCAACTACTCCGTTTTCCGTATGCTTCAGGCGCGGAGATTCTTTTGTACCGGCATAATTGCGATTGAGCATGTCCACCCGGCTTTTGGCGAATTTGTTGAAATGGCTGTGCAGGTAATGATCAGAATTCAGAGTGGCAGCAGGTTCGGCTTTTACTATGTGGGGATACTCCAGCATCATGCCCGGTACGGCCATAAGCAGGCATAAAAGTAATCTTCTCATGACATGACATCCTGTTTTTTACAGCATATATCAGTAGTAACCATTCAGGGGGTTCTCGGTGGTGATTACTGGCACGAGGCCTGGGGACTGTCCCCCGCTAAGTATCGGCTGTGTTTGTACACAAAACTTCGCGTCTGTAATTTTTGTAATTGTGCGTAAAAGGTGTCGCGGGGAC